>CAYVTN010000103.1:0-8897 GCA_964454395.1 uncultured bacterium
TTTCGGGAATGATGACCGCCTGTCCCTGGCGGAATACCCATTGGTAGATGTTCTCGTCGATCTCCATGGTCCTGCGGAATTTTTCGATGACCGTCAATCCGTCTTCGGCCATCAGGGTTTTCACGGCGCCCTGATCCTTGTCCCGCTGGTGCAGGTAAATCACGCCGGCGTTGAAGGCGCACAACTCCTTGACCACCTCCAGGAGGAGCTTTAATATTTTATGCAACGAATGGGTGCCGCTAACGGTCTCAATAAAACGGAATACACTGGTCATCTCGGTAATATAGGCGCGCAGACTGCGGTTGACCTTTTCCAGCAGACCGAGGTGGCTTTTCAGGTCAACCGCCGGCTGTGGCGCCGGGCTTTGGGCCGGAGGTTTGCGGATGGTTCTGACGGCTTTTTTTGCCTTTTGGCGCCCTGTGCGGGCAGGCGTGGTTTTTTTCTTCATTAGGCCAATTCCATATAGGATTTGATATGCTCCACTTCTTGCCGGATGTTAACAATCAGGGCATCCAGGCGGTCCGGACCTAAGTCGATCATCCTTTCCATCTGTTGCCGCCATCCCTCCGGTTCAGCCTCATGGAACCGATCGCCCAAAGCTTCGTAGGCAATAAGGTTGGCCCAATACAGGTCCCAGGTTAATTCCTGATGGTCTTTGGAATTTTCCGGTTGATGATGGTTGCTGATGGGCACCACAATATCTTCGGGCAGGTTCCACTTGTCAACAATCCAGGAGCCCACTTGGCCATGATCGGCCCCGAGCATCTCCTGTTCCAACTGCCACAAAGGTTGCTTTTTTTTACGGTAAGCCTGGAGCACGAGTTTATAGTCCTCGGGCATATATTGAAAAAAAAGAATCTTGCCAATATCATGCATCAGGCCGGCCAGATATCCGGAATTTTCCAGGGCTCCCAGTTGTTGCAGGTTGATGAGTTCCCGGGTGGCAATGGCCGTGGCCACGGCGTGGTGCCATTCCTCATTTTGATCAAAAGCCAGAACCCCGGCCTTAACCTCCTGGTTGCGGTTCCAAAGCTGGTCGAACTGGTAGATCATGGTGGTAAGAATAATATTACGCACTGTCGTAAAACCAAGCAGCACAATGCTTTCGGTGACCGTGGCAATGGCGCGGGGGAACCCGTAGTAGGCGGAATTGGCCATCTTCAGGATGCGGAACATCATGGCCTGATCGAGCTGGATGATATTGGTCAGATCGGCCGCCGAAGACTTGGGATCATCCATGATCTGCATCACCCTGGCAATGACCGTGGGCAGGGTGGGAAATTCCGTGATCCGTTCGGTGATTTTAAGAAGTTTTTTCTTGTCCAATCTTATGGCCTCCCGGGGAAACTGGCCCGTTATTAAACTATTGTCGGCAGGCCAACCGTTTTGTTAAGAGGGTGGTGCCGCCATTTCCCCGGGCGGTATGGCCGCCCTCCAAGGGGCAGGCACGAACATCTTATACCAGACCTTTTGAAAAAAGACAAAAAAAGGATGACCCCCTCTTGAGGATCATCCTTGATGAAAAGTAATATCATGGTTAAAAGCCGTTCACTCCTTAAACCTCGGCCTTGTCCACCACACCCGTTTTCCAGGCATCTTTCAAGGTCTCAATGACCTTGGCCGCTTCCTTGAGAGGACCGTCCTCTTTTTTCTGCTGGCCCTCAAATAATTTTTGATTGATGTAATAATAGAGCCGCGACAAGTTTTCGGCAATCTCCTTGCCGGCCTCCATGTTGAGACACATGTCCAGATAATGAATAATCTTCTGGGCCCGCAGGACATTGAACCCGATTTGCGGACCATTCTGTTCCTCAATGGCCAGCAAACCGAAGCGAATGAATTTCAAGGCGCCCTCATACAGCATCAGGATCAATTCTTCCCGGCTGGCCGTATAGACCTGGTTTTCCTGATAGGAAGAGTGGTAGGGATCGCCTGCCGTGTTGGCACTGTTTTGGTACGCGTTCATGGACATTGCAGCCTGCATTGTAGTTGACCTCCTTGTCTCTCAAACTTTACTTGTTGCACTTGTACGGCCCTTAAGCCTTGTTACCCCAGCTTGGCCAGCATGTTGGTCATCGCCGTTCCCATGGTATTGAGCTTCTGGACTGCGCCTTCCATTGCGGCAAATTCCAATTTCAACTGATCTTCTTTCTTGGTCAGGCGGTTTTCCATGTCGCTGATCCGCTGGTTGATGTCGCTATTGATGTCCGTCAGGGATTTTTGTTCCAGTGTGTAACTGCCGTAGATGGGATCGGTCATGGCCGTTATTTGTTCTTTCATTTTGGTCATGATGCCTTCATCAGGATCGTTGAGCAGCGCCTCCACCTGATCCGGATTGGACTCCAGGGCCGCACGCAGCTTGTCTTCATCGAGCACCAGGGTGCCGGCTTCGCCATAATTATCGGAGGTGGTGTCAATGCCGATCTGAGAGAGATGCTTCAGCGTGCCCGTCAGGTCCGGCGCCGCAGCGGTCACCGCTGAGATCAGATCCGACTTTGCATCCAGGATCAGGGAATCACCCACAAAGGCGCCCTGCAATTTGTCGGAAACCGTGCTGGGGCTGTCCACCTTGGTTTCGCTTAATTTGGTGTTGATATAGGTCAGCACGTTGTTGTATTGATTCACAAAATCCTTGACGGTCGCGACCATGCCGTCCACATCCTGCGCCACATTCACCGTGGCGGCGCCTGTGCTTTTCAGACTCAGGGAAACGCCGGGAATAAGACCTTGCACCGCATTACTGTCATAACTCTGCACCGCACCGCCATTGAGGGAGACCTGGGCATCCGTGCCGCTGTAGGTGTCGCCGGCCCCGCCCACCGGCGGGTTGTTGCCCGAGAGTTTCATGGCAAAAAGAAAATTGCTGGTGTCGTCGGTCCCGCCCAGCACGATCTGATTGCTGCTGCCGGTTTCCTTCTGGTAGAGCGTGACGCGATGCGTGCTGGTGTCATAGCTGACATTGACACCGGCACTGGAATTGTTTATGCGTCCCAGCACGGATTGCAGTGTGTCCGTGGCGGCATCGACCGTAAATATCACGCCGTTGATGGTAAAGGTTCCGCTGGTCACTGCGGTATCCAGGTGGGCGTCCGCCGATCCCACGGCCTTGGTAATATCGGGCGTCACCGCATCCGTCCCTTGCACCGTGCCCGGCGTTATCTGCAGCATGTCCCACAGGTTGCCGCTGGACTGGCTGACCGTAATCTCGGCTTCGGCGCCGGTGTCGGTGGAAGTTAAACTGAAAGTTTGGGTGATTTGGTCAAAAGTCGCAGTGACCCCGGCATTGGCATTGTTGATCTTTCCCATGATTTCATTGAGACTCATGCTGTCGTCCCAGTCAATGCTTTCACCGTTGATGGTGATGGTGCCTGAAGTTTGGGGTGCAACGGCAAAATTGCCGCTTTGACTGGCCAGGGACTGCGTGGGGTCCACCGTGAAAGAGGGGGCATTCACGCCACCGGCACTGGCAAACACCGCAGCCTGGGCCGTGCTGTCTGCACCGGTATAGATAGCTTCGCTGCCGCTGGCCATGGCGGCCGTGGCCAGAGCGCTTACATCAATGCTGAAATTGCCCATGGCCGGGTAGGAACCGGTAATGGCGGCCGCGGCCACCGAAGGGTCGGACGAACTGATCTCCTTTTGTTCAAAAAAGGGATTGGCAACATCATCGAATTCATTGACGATATCCTTCAAGGAAGCCAGGCGCGAATTAAGGGTGCTGTAGACATCATTGCGTCCGCTGTTGTAGAGCACTTGATTTTTCAAATCGTCTTGGGGTTTCCGTTCCAGGGACATTAATTTGTCGATGATGCTGGAGGTGTCGATGCCGGAGGCCAATCCGGAAAAGGTGATACCCGTTGCCATTGCAATTCCTCTTTCTCCCCGCCTCTTGCTTGCCATAGAAGGCTTCGTACCATTGCAGGGGTAACTTTAATGATAATTTGTAACTAGTTCTTGTTGCGGAAAGGACATTTTTGCTTAAACAACACGTAAGGGTTGTGACCTTACCCTCGGGCGGCATTGAAGAAAACTGCTTCAGCGCGCGGTATTCTTCGCTGAGGCGGTTTGCTCTGCAAACCGACGACCGCCCGAGGGTAAGGTTACAACCTGTTTCCGCAACAGGAACTAACTACTCAGGTCATTATGAACATATGATCGCTTCCGGCTTGGATACGCAAGAGACCTGAGTAGTTACTTTCCTGCATGTCCGAAAGCAGAACAACCTCTTAACTCTTTTATTTTCATTTCTTATTAGCGGCCCGTCTCCCCGGCAAAGCTTGTGGTTTTAGCATCGGCATGGATCTTTCTTTCATTAACCATAGACTTACATTTTTTCTCCCATGAGACGGCAAGCCTGAGCCCGCGTCACTGCAGTTTGGTTCCTATTGGTGGTCCATTTATTTTACGGATCTTTTGCCGATACTCTAAGCAGTCACAGAAACATCATTTCAAGCTGAAGGAGAATCCCATGCATAAAGTCAAAGGTGCATCTATTGTGATGATTAGGAAAGTGGTACAAGACCGGGGTTTTAGTTTTGAAAAGGACTATTTACCGAGGCTCACACCCCAGTGCCGGGCGGATTTTGACCACTTGGCGGTTTCCTGGCTGGATCTGCCCATGGTCAAGGAAGGCAGCCATTTGTATGAAGCTGCCGATCTGCTTTTTAAGGGATCGGTGGATAACAAGCTGCATGAGATCGGATTGGCCACCGCCAAAGAAGTGCCCATGTTTTACAAAATATTTTTAGCCATTCCCACCAAGGAGTTTGTGCTCAAGAAATTCGAGAAGATGTGGCGGTCTTATTACGATTGCGGCACCATGGTGCTGGAAAAATTGGAAGACAAAACGTGCACTTTTGCACTCCATGATTTTCCCGACTATCCTGTATGGCTGCGACAATTTATGAAAGGCTGGCTGACCGGGTTTTTCAGCCTGATTAAGCTCAAAGTCACCAAAGTTGACCTGGATGACAAGGATCCCCAGGCCATCAAATGGCATGTCACCTGGGCTTAATACCCGATCAAGGAGGAGCTCGTGAACAAAGTCAAAGGTGCATCTATTGTGATGATTAGGAAAGTGGTACAAGACCGGGGTTTTAGTTTTGAAAAGGACTATTTACCGAGGCTCACACCCCAGTGCCGTGATGATTTTAAACGCTTGGCGGTCTCCTGGCTGGATTTGCCCATGGTCAAGGAAGGCAGTCATTTATTTGAAGCCGCCCAATTGCTGTTTAAAGGCAATGAAGCTCAAAATCTTTTTGACCTGGGCTTGGCCACAGCCAAGGAAACACCCATGTTTTATAAAATCTTTTTATCCATTCCCACTAAGGAATTTGTCCTGAAAAAATTTGACAAAATGTGGAAAGCTTATTACGACACAGGCACCATGAAATCGGAAAACATGAACTCCAATTCAGCTACCATTGTGCTTTATGATTATCCTGACTATCCCGTCTATTTACGCCTCTTCGACAAAGGCTGGCTGACCGGGTTTTTCAGCCTGATTAAGCTCAAAGTCACCAAAGTTGACCTGGATGACAAGGATCCCCAGGCCATTAAATGGCATGTCACCTGGGCTTGAGTAGCATTTGCACCGGCAAGATTTATGTTATTCGTGTCATTAATTTTTCTTGCCAGGCGTTCCACCTCATTCATTAAAGGGAGGCCCCCATGAACTGCACCAAAGGCACAGGCTTAAAAATGATCGAAAAGGTGCTTAAAGACCGTGGTTTTGATATGGAAAAGGACTACCTGCCCCGCTTGACCCCGGAATCAAAAGCGGTTTTTTCCAAGCTGGCCCTCTCTTGGGTGGAGATTCCCCTGAAAAAAGAAGGCAGCCCCATTTACGAGGCTGCCCAATTGCTCTATAGCAATGGTTCGTGGCAGCAGAACTTATATAATTTCGGCGTGGCCAATGGCAAGGATGTGCCCTTCTTTTATCAAATCTTCCTGGCCATTCCGTCCAAAGAGTTTGTGCTTAAACGGGTGGAAAAGATGTGGACCACTTTCAATGACACCGGCCGCTTGCACGTGGAAAACATCGCACCCAATGGATGCGATTTCATCCTCTCCGATTATCCCCAATATCCCGATTATTTGCGGCATTTTCTTGGCGGCTGGATTGAAGGCTTTTTGTCTTTGGTGAAAGTCAAGATTACGGGTGTCAAGCTTGATGAACGCGATCCTAAAAATTGGACATGGCATGTCCGTTGGGCTTAATTTGCGGTCTTCATTCGAGTCATGGGCAAACCGGACTTTGCCAAAACCCTCTAGGTCTGATCCATCCAGGCCAGAACCAGCTCCACGCCTTGGCGCACATTATCATGATCATCCTTGAGCGCCCTGGTAAGCGCCGGCAGGACATAATCAATGAGACCCGCTTTTTTGGCGATTAAACCCAGCGAAGTGGCCGCGTGGATGCGCACGCGGTAATAATGGTCCTCCAGCAAGGCATGGCACAAAAGCTCTACTGCCTCCACCCCCTCTTCGCCGTAAAGGCCGAGCAACTCCGCTGCCAGGCGGCGTACCTGGGGATGGTGGTGCAGCAGCCCCGCCTTGAGCAAGGGCAACAGTTTGGGTTTGGTTTCGTCGTGGTTCATCATGGCCGTGGCCACCATGAAATGGACCCACAAAAAACGCTCCCCTTCCATAGGATAATGAAAGTCAAGCTGATCGTCGAACAGGTGCACTTTGCCCTCTTCCGTGGTAAGCGCTTCCAGCAAGGCCGGCGCCAAGGCTTCCGGCGGTTCCCCCAGACCATAAAGCGTATGCATAAGCTGCTGCCGGTACATGCTGTAATAGGCCCGGTTTTTTTTGCCCGGCGCCTCCTGCCACGCCTTCCAGACCACCTCCGGTTGATACACATCCCTCAGCAGGGCCGGCATAACCTCCACGGCTCCCGACCCCAATTGGACAAAAATATCGAGCAAGCTTAATTTAGCGTCCAAACGCCCCTGGCTGTAAAGGTCGATCAAATGGGCGAGCATCTGCCGGCCGGTATTTAAAAGTCTTTTAATCACCGGGCTTAAAGCCGGCAGCTTCTCCGGCGCCAGTCTGATAATCAGACGTTTGACCAGCGCAGAGGGCAGGGCGTTATATTTGAGGATACTGATGCCTTTGTCCACCAGGACTGACTCTTGGCCGCAAAGGGCGGCTTCCAAAGCTGATGCGGTTTTTTCATGATCCGGTTCCAGGCTCACCATGACTTCCAGCAGGGTAATGCGATGGTGCACATCAGGATCGTTGTGAAAGCTGCTGGCCAGGCCGGTGATGGTTTCAGGGCTTTGAGCATTTAAGGTTTTCAGGACTTGCAAGGCATGATGGCGGATATCCAGGCGGTCCTGGTGCAAGCGCTGAATCAGATTGGCAAGAAGAGGGCTGGGTTCGGTCACAGGAGCTCTCCGGTTAAGTTTGCGGCCCATCCTATTATCACCGCCAATTCCCTGCTTAATAAGCTTAATGATAACACAACCGGGCTGTGAATAAAACACCTCACTTGGCCATGAGCTTAGGTCGTTCATGTTGCGGATCGGGTATTACACTCTTTCCGCAACAGTCAGAAACCAGGTAGAGTTCCTGCTGCGGAAAGGTCATTTTAACTAAAACCTTTGCTAAGGATAGTGATCTTACCCTGGGTCCAATGCCAAAAACTTCAACTAAAATAAAAGAAAAAGGGTCTAATTTATGAGTTTCCCCGTATATAAAATGCGGTACAATAGAGTGGGCTAGAGGAGGTGAGGAGCAAAGGAAAGATCACTTTCAGTGAGGAAAAATGAAAGTGAACTGTTTTTTTGAGCCGCAGAGCAAGGAGAAGGGAGACATAACAAGTGGGTTGTTGCTGAATGGGGGAGAGAGAAAACAGCACTGGCAAAGGAGAATACCTTATGACCGTAATGACCCTGAATCAACTGAAGTCCTTGATGGAAAAAAAAGACACCCCTTGCATTTCAATTTATGTGCCTTGTTTCCAGGCCGTTAACCGTAACCATCATGATCAAATTTGTTTGAAGTCACTGCTCAAGGAAGCAGAACAACAACTTAAACTTCTTGGTTATACCCAGGAGCAGCGAGAGCGCCTGCTTCAACCTGCCCATGAGTTGATGCAGGACACGTTTTTCTGGCAGACCAAACAACGGGGATTGGTACTGCTGCTGGCCGACCATTTCTTTGAGTCCCTGTGGACACCTTTTCCTGTCCCACCTCTGGTGGTCATCAACCGGCATTTCCATTTCAAACCCTTGGTCCCCGGCCTGACCGCCAAAACCGCCTTTTACCTGCTGACCCTCAGCCAGGAACAGGTAAGATTGTTCAAAGGCGACGAAACCGGTCTGGTCCCAATCCCTTTGCTCAATGTTCCGCAAAATTTAGCCGAAGCCCTGCGATTCAATGCTGTGGAGCGTCAGCAACGAACGCACAGCAGTGCCAGCCGTTTTGGCACCAGCATGACCTTCGGCGGTCATGGCAGTCAGCCGGAAACGGCTAAAAACAATGTTCTCGAATTTTTTCAGGCCATTGACCGGGCGGTGAGCGCTGAATTAAGGGGGCACAAAGAGCCCCTGCTCATTGCCGGCGTGAATTACATCCAATCCATCTATCGCGAAGCCAACCATTATGCCTCCTTGCTGGAACAGGG
The DNA here is from genome assembly GCA_964454395.1 of uncultured bacterium. GTDB lineage: Bacteria > Oederibacteriota > JAAXVQ01 > JAAXVQ01 > JAUVAV01 > CAVQBK01. Next base: position 8,633 of record CAYVTN010000103.1, read on the forward strand.
CCTCAACGGCCATTTTGATCATTGGGAAACAGGCCAACTGCATGAACTGGTCTGGCCTATGATGAGCCCCATTCTGGACAAGGATCAAGCCACGGCGCAATCCTTGTACCGTTATTTTGCCAACACCTCCCGCACTTCCCATGACCTGAGGACCATTGTGGCGGCAACCGTCAAAGGCCAGGTGCATACGTTATTCGTCAACCTGGAGGAACAGGCCTGGGGCTCCTATGATCCTGCCTCCTCTTCCTGCGACCTGCATGAAGCC
>CAYVTN010000104.1:0-1385 GCA_964454395.1 uncultured bacterium
TGTCCTGGGCCATTCCAATCATATACGTTTGTTGAACCAGTAGTACCTACAGTAAGTCCCCCAGCATGATAATGTCCTTGAAAAGCATCATCCTGCATAAAAAAGTTTCCACCATTATAAGCAGAACTACCGCCTCGTATAAATCTTTTACCGGCGTTCAAATTTGGTGCATTCAAATTGTTCAGAGGGCTTTGGGCATCGTTAATTACTTGTCCGTCACAGCGAATCCAATTGCTTGGCAATGGTACGCCTGGATAATCAATCCAACCCATAATAATTCCTACAGGCATGACAGCATTGATGGCCAAATCAGCTTGGCTGATGGTTCCATCTGCTATTTTGGCCGTGGTCACCGCATTGTCGGCAATTTTATCGGTGATCACTGCGCCGTTCTCAATCTTGACGGCTGTAACCGCGTGATCGCCAAGTTTGGAGTTAGTCACAGCACCATCGTTAATTTTTGTGGTCACGACGGCATTATCAGCCACATTCAAGGCATAGGGCACGCTGTTTAGTGCCTGGCGGGGCGTCATTTCGCTGTCACCTTCAACCTTGATGGCCAGAAACTGGTACTTATTGATGTCCACTCCTGACAACGACGTTTTACTTCCTAGAACTACATTGAAATAGCCATCTTTGGTATGAACAGTATGTGTCTCTGACCATAAATATGATCCTTCCGTTGCGGCATCATAAAGATAAAAACTGATGTTATAGTCCGCATCCGCCAGCGGCGCGCCGTCTTGCTTGGTCAACCGGCCTTGGTAATTCATGGTGGAGGGCACATCAGCCACGGCCAGTTTGAAAGTCGTCACGGCAAAAAAGAGTGCCAGTAACAATACAATTCTATGCTTCATTTCAACGCCCCTTTAAAATATTTTTCATTTTTTTTTAAACAGCAGGGATTCTATATGTGGAGTCCCATCATTTTTTACCAGAAACCATAGGGGCGCCTGCCCCACGCGATGGATAAAGTCCATCATTACTAAATCTTCTTGAACGGCCAGTGCCAGTCAACAAAAAACTTTATTTCTTACTAAAATAAAATACTATCGGTTGATTGTTTTCACGTGCCATCAGGTCTGGCTTCAGCAGGAAGTCGTCCAAGTATTGTATTATAAATTTCCAGTGCTTTTTTAATTGCTTCTGCTGCCTGATGATCCTCGGGCGGATCCTTGGGGCCAGGATAGCGGTACTTCCATGCATATTCCGTTAGCGGACTCACACTTTTTAACAATGATTCCAACTGAGGCTCTAATTCCGTGCAAGCCATACCGATCTCAATCAAATCATGTGTCTTACGAAAAGGCTGGTCGTGCCAGGTTAAAAAAGCCTTCAATGTTTTTTCCACAGACTGTTGACAGTGAAAAAGAACATCCTCCAGC
>CAYVTN010000104.1:1395-3579 GCA_964454395.1 uncultured bacterium
AAGGGTGGCTCAGCCGCCATGTCAATGGCCGCCGCACGAAGATCATTTTTAGCCCGGTTCAGCCATTCATAAGTATCACCGATCAATACCGGATCATACGCCATGAAGCAGCTTCCCTTCGTTCATAATTAAAGCTGGTAAGGAAGCTTTCAGATGCAGATGCTGTTGGAACTGGCTGGCCGTCCAGACCAGAACATCCACAGAGGCCTTGATCCCCCATAGGACTTCATAGGCCAGACGGCTTCGCTTTCGTTCCTGCTCGGCGTCATCGGGAACAATAATCATTAAATCAAAATCGCTCTCTACCGTGGCTTCCCCTCGGGCTTGGGACCCAAAGAGGTATATTTTTTCGGGCCGGTAGGCTTCGATCAGCCGTCCCACAATTTGCTTCAGCACTTCTTGGTTCATGGTTCATCCTTTTATTTGATCCTTAAAATAGCACCCGTAGAGCATAAGGTCATTGATGCCCGCTTTTAGGGTACGCTGTGGCCCTATTTAATAATCACCCTATTATTTAATGATCGCCAGCTTTTTAACCAATTTGGTGGTTTTATTTTGGTTTTTAGCGGTGATGAGCATCAGGTAGACCCCATTGGCCATGTTGGATTCATTCCAGGCCCAATAATTTTTGCCGGCCGGCATGTTGGACCAGTTCTTGGAGATCACCAGCCGGTGACCGGTAGTGTATATTTTGATCTCCACATCCGCCGGTTGGGCCAGATCATAGTATATATTTGCCACCGAGCCGCGAATGGGATTGGGCGCGGCATAAACATACTGTTTGTCCAGCAACTCCCCGCCAAAGCTGCGGATGGGCGTGGTGGTCACCGTAATGGTGGGCGTCATGGTGGCTGTCGGGGTTACGGTCGGTGTAGGGGGCAGTACAAAAAAATCATTGAAAAGCCCGACTTGCACAGCATGGTTACTGCTCCCCGTCCGGTCATTAAAAGATTCCCCCACATTACTTTGCAGGGTAATGGTATCGCCCGGAAAGGTGGTACTGTTCACGCTGCTGTTGTCGCCGGCGCTGTTGAAAACATAAGATGAAACCCCAAAATTTTCCGAATTGGCCGCAAACAGGATGATAGGTATGGCAATGCCTAAAAGCACTGCTATTAGACGTTTCATAATTTTAAAAAGTCCCTTCATTAATAGTAATTATTAATCATAATGGATAAATCACACCCTGTCAAATAGTTCCCTTTGATAGTTGTGGTTTGTTTCTCTTATACCTGTGCATTCCCCTTCTTTTGATCAAAACATTTGTTCACAGGGATGTAGGGCCAATTTCCTAAAGGCTGCGTCACAATCCCATATCCTTTTGGGAGAGGTAGGGTAAGGGTTTTTAAATATATTGGAGAAAATGGTGCCCGCCACGGTTGGCCCGGGCGATTCTGCCGTTGCCATCCTTAAAAGGATGGATCATCCCATACTGTTTTGTCATAACGGCCGTCAATCAAAAATTGCTTTAATTCCTTTTTGCCAGGGCCATATTTCCACGCCGTCGATTTCCTGACGGTAATCGCCCAGGTATAAAACCATGGTGCGGTGCGGTTTGCCGTAATATTCACCAAAATTTTTCAGGCCCCGCAAATCCGGCCGGCTGATCATTCGTCTGGCCTTGATTTCCAGGGCAATAATGGTACGGTTTATTTCCAAAATATAATCCACCTCTGCTCCATGTTCGGTGCGAAAGGTTGACAGTTGAATCATTTCATCACGGGCACTGGCTTCATTTTCCAGCATGTTTCCGATGAAATGTTCAAAAAGCCAGCCAAGCCGATCCTCGGAAACGTGAAAATTTCCCAACAAGCCGTTTAAGACGCCGACATCAAAGAAATAAAATTTCGGATGTTGCAACAAACGCCGGCTGCTGCTTTTGGCAAAGGCAGGAATTTTTTTGACTAAAAGACAATCTTCCAGGATTTCAAAAAAGCGCATCACCGTTTGGCGTGGCATTTGGGCGGCCAGGGCCATTTTGGCCATATCCAAAAAACGGCCTGACCATGCGGCGGCGACATTAATAAAGCGGACAAACCCTTCCAGATTGCGGGTAAGACCTTCGGCCATGACTTCTTCCTTTAAATAAGTGGCTGCATAGGAACGCAATAGTTTCTCCCTGGTCTTGTAATCTTTTTCCACCCAAATGCCCGGTAGAGAGATAACGGTGCCAGCCACGGTTGG
>CAYVTN010000104.1:3679-8871 GCA_964454395.1 uncultured bacterium
TCCAAGCCACGGTTGGTCCAAGCCACGGTTGGTCCAAGCCACGGTTGGTCCAAGCCACGGTTGGTCCAAGCTTCCATCCCGAATATGCCTTTCTCCCCACATCCGGACGTGAACCATCTATTGATCGTCTCCTTGGAGCCTATTGCCAGGCAAACAGAGAAGGATATTTTGATACTGCCTTACGGGGAACTTTTACAAAGGTTGTGGGCAGGTGAATTTATAGAAAATCCTGACCATCCTGGCCAAAACAATAATGAGGTATTTGGATTTTAGACCATGAATGTTATAATCCTGCGTGGAGGTTCCGGATGAGTGCCAACACTATTTTCCAACAACTAATGTCCGTGCAACATGCTTTTAATGATTATCCGGCTGATATCGTCTATTTTCACGGATCAGCGTCCTTGGGGCAAAATACCCCGCTCAGCGACATTGATTTGGCGGTTGTGGCCAATACTGAAGTGGCGGCCGGCAAGTACCTTGACATTGAACTGGATTTGGCGCTGACGCTGGAAAAATTAACCGCTTTAAGAAATATTGACGTACGGATCATTAACCAAGCACCTTTGGAAGTGAAAGGCAAAATCTTGGAAAACGGCCGTTTGCTATTCAGCCGGGATGAAGAGAAGCGGGTTGAATTTGAAACAGCCACGAGAAGCCGTTACTTTGACTTTCTGCCCATTGCCAATTATATGCATCACCAGTTTTTCAAGCATACCAGCCGGGAGGGACTCCTTGGTTAACTTGCCGAAATTGGAAAAGATGTTTGTCCTGCTCAAAGATAATGTGACCTAATTGCGGAAATTGGCAGCCTATTCCAAGGCTGATTTTTTAAGCGACTTCCTTGAAATTAACAGCGCAAAGTATTTGGTGTAAAGCGCTATTGAAACGTGTATCTCTATCGGCAACCATATCATTGCGTCGGAACGTTTACGCTCTCCCCGGGATTATGGTGATGTTTTTCATATCTTAAACGAGCGCTGTATTATTCTACTATAATCAAAATGGTAAAATTCCGTAATCGGATCGTGCATGTCTATTGGGAAGTCGATGATGAAGTACTTTATGATATTCTGCAAAACAGACTGGATGATTTTAACCAATTTGCAAAATACTTGTCTGCTTTTATCGAGAAATTAAAATAATCCGATCAGAGCCAAAAGCTGCCCCCTCTTTCAATGTTTCTCCTTCCCCTTATCTCTCCCCCGCAAACGTCATGGCCCACCAAAGGACGCTGCTGATGCGGTCCGTGCCTTCGGCCGCCTGCTGCAAACTGGAATAAGGCTTTGTTTTGACCAACAGATTATAGCGTACCTGGTGTTTATAAAATATCAAGTGCATATAGCCGTAGCCCTGATCGGCATTTTTCGCTTTGCGCTGGCCGGCGCGCATAAAGCACCATTCGCCGGAGGGTGTCCTGGTTTTCATGGCATAGTGTTTGCCCGCCTTGGCTTTGGCCACCAGGGCGTCAATGGCGGCTTCCTGATCCACTGCCGCCTCCAGCCTCTGCGCCCGCAGGCGGTAGTAATTGCCGCTTTGGTCCTGAAAACTCAATTGGTCAATTCCTTCGGCCTGCGCTTCCTTCAGGGTGTACAGGTTGACCCAGGATTTAAGCTGCACGGTGAAAAGGTTTTGGGGTGAGCTGTAGCGGCCGTGTTGGTAATGGCCATGGAGTTTTTTTAACACTTCCCGGCTGTTGCTGCACGACAAGGTGAACAGGAGCATAAGACCTGCAAGCATGAGATTGATGGAGGTTGGTTTCATCGCTGGAATCACTTGGGTTGATTTTTTTTCTCTTTACGCCAATGGGCCAATTGCCCGATGGTCTGCTGGGGCAGTTCCAGGGTGAGGGAGATCATCTTCTGGCCGAAGGTCTCCCGGATCAACCGGCCCCGTTTCAACAGGTTGGCCCGTAGTTCCCCTTCCGAGTAGGGCAAACGGAGTGTGATTTTTTGCCATTGCTTGGATAAATTGATTTTTATTTTCTCCAGCAGTTCGTCCCTGCCTTCCGTGGTCAGCGCCGAGATTTGGGCGGCTTCAGGAAACTGATGACCCAAAATTTTTTGAAAAGCCCGCCCCACCTTGTCGATTTTATTGAATACCAGCAAAAAAGGTTTATCCCGGACATTTAAATCCCTGAGCACTTCATCGACTGTTTGCAGCTGTTTTTCCCAAAGCCGGTCCGAACAGTCCACCACCTTGAGCAGCAAATCAGCCTTAGTGGCTTCTTCCAAAGTGCTGCGAAAAGCGGCCACCAAGTGATGAGGCAAGCGCCTAATAAAGCCGACCGTATCGGTCAGCAGCACTTCCTGGGAAGGCGGCAACACCAGCTTTCTTGTGGTCAAATCCAAGGTGGCAAACAACTGGTCTTCCACCAGGGTATCCTCCCGGGTCAAGAGACGCAGAAGTGCCGATTTTCCGGCATTGGTGTAACCAAGCAAAGAAAGCAGGGGCATGGCCATGGGGCCCCGTTCCTGATGGTGCAATTCCCGGGTGCGTTTCAACGTTTCCAACTGCCGTTTCAAGGCTGCAATCCGGTCGCGCAGGTGCCTGCGGTCCAGTTCCAATTTGGTTTCCCCCGGGCCGCGGGTCCCGATACCGCCGCCCAGCCGGGACAATTGCAGGCCCAGGCCCACCAGCCGGGGCAACAGATAGGTCAATTGCGCCAGCTCCACCTGTAGTTTGCCTTCATGGCTCCTGGCCCGTTTGGCAAAAATATCCAGGATAAGCTGGGTGCGGTCAATCACCGCCAGCTCCAGGGTGTTTTCCAGATTGCGCAGTTGGTTGGGTTTTAATTCATGATCAAAAATGATGAGTTGGGCTTGATGTTTTTGGGCCTCCCGTTTGAGTTCCTGCACATGTCCGGCGCCCAGAAACAAGGCGGCATCAGGCCGCGGCCGGGTGAACACTTTGGACCAGCATACCACCCCGCCGGCAGTTTCGGTCAGCCTGGCCAGTTCAGCCAGCGAATCACCGGCATCCGCAGGGCCGCCTTGGTATTTTAAACTGATAAGCAGCACTTGTTCTGCCATGTGCGTTAGCCCTCTGTGAAATAAAAAAAACCGGGAACAGGAACACGGTTCCGGACAGACGCCGTGCTTTGACCCGGCCTTAAGTATAGCAGTCACCCCCGGCCTTGCCCACTGTTTTTGTAGACCGATAAACTGGGCCTGTGGTACCATGATCTACGTTGGCAAAATTAAAACGCTGTAGAGGCGGATTTCAAACCCGCCTCTGCAAAAACTAAATATCATGCGGCTGTCTTGCTGACACAGACTCTACGGTACTATAAACCGTAAAATAAATGGTGCCAGGTTGAGATGGGGACTGGCGCCAATGAAAAAAAATGAATGGATGATGGTCATGCCTGTTGACCAAAAGCAGGGAAGCTGCGTTTGCGTGAACGCTAAAAATGGATGCTTGTAAATAACTTATTATGCGAGACCGTCACTTAATAGTGTTCTGTTTGCAACGCCCATCAAGCCTGAGTTCCAGATGGCTTTGATGTAGTTGAGGTGATCTATGAAATATTTTGCTTTCCCTGTGGCGCTGCTGCTCCTGGCCGGCCTGGTCTATACGCCCGCTGTAAGTTCGGTGGACCAGCCGCCGGCCCCGCCAAAGGTTTCCTACATTACCCGCTATAATGCCAGCCTGGTTTGGCCCGCCATTACTGAAGCCGGACGTTATGAAATCGCCTATGGCACTGATCCCGATGCTTCCAACCGTGATCCCTTTTTTTCAGAACGCAATCAAACCAGCCTCCCCCGCCTGATGCCCAATACCATCTATCATGTTAAATACCGTCCCATCTTGAAAGGCCAGGCAGGGCCTTGGAGTAATATCATTACCTTTTCCACCGATGTCCCGGCTGTGCAGCAAATCGAGACAGAGGAGATCGGTACCACCTTTGTCACCTTTACCTGGTCGGCGCGGTATGGCGATTTGCCCGACATCTTTTATGACATTGCCCGGACCACGGACGAGAAAAGTGATCCCGTTAAGATCGGCAACACCAATAAAGCCCGCATCACCATCCGCGACTTGCAACCCTCCCAGACTTACTTTTTCAAGATCCGCATGCGTAATCCTTTAAAGAACGGTCCCTGGAGCCCCCTTTACCGCATCACCACCCGCGCGGACCTTCGCACCAGCGCCCCCTCCAAGGTGCTTGTCAAGAGCTTGAATCCCAAGGAGGTATTGCTTACCTGGCAATCCGTGGCCAACAGCCTGGCCTATGAATGCCGGATTATCTTCCCCAATGGAAGGTCATCAATTGTGACCAGCAAGGAAACGCATCTTAATTTGGTGCTTCATCCCAATGAAAATTATCAATTCAAAATCAGAGCCACCACCATCGGCGACAAGACACAATGGAGTCCTGCAGTTTCTCTTCTGACCCTGCCCGAAATCCCCCTGGAAGTGACCGTAGCTGCCCAGACAGTCAATGAAACCATCCTCAATTGGGCTCCCCCCTCCGGAAAAGGCAGCGGACTGACCTATGAAATCAGCTGGGGAACCAGCTTTACTGCCAGCAATCTGGGTGTTCTCAAAAGCGAGCAAGCAAGTGTCACCTTCAGCAAACTTAGGCCCAATACCACTTATTACGCCAAAGTCCGAAGTGTGAACGCCACCGGCAAAAGCGGCTGGAGTTCCTACGTCAGCTTTACCACTTTGCCCGAAAAGCTGAATAATATTATTATCAACCATATTACCCATCAATCCGCCGAAGTGGAATGGCCGGCTGTCGAGCGGGCGGTGACCTACGAATTATCCTATGGGTCGGATTTCGACGCCAGCCAGCACAGTCTTTCCGATCTCAAGAAAACTTCTCTGGTGTTAAGGGATTTGATTCCGGATTTAAATTATTATGTCAAAATCCGTCCTGTGCTGCCCAAAATGGTCTATGGCGCCTGGTCGTCCATTACCGCCTTTAAAACCCTGCCCGTGCCCGAACTGGCCAAAACGCCAAGGGTGGATAAAGTCACGGCCCATGAAATTGATTTGAGCTGGAGCTCCATCCCCAACAGCAATAAATACGAAATCATGATTTCCAGGGACCAGGCCCTGATCGACGGCCGGAAGATCATGGCCAATGAATTGCAGTCCCAACTGACCGGTCTGCAAAGCAATCAGCGCTACTACATTAAATTACGGGGCATTAATGACGGCGGGCCCGGAGATTGGTCGCCCAG
>CAYVTN010000105.1:0-6601 GCA_964454395.1 uncultured bacterium
CAAGTCGCGAATTTCAATAATTTGATTGGGGTCCAGTCCTGCGGTGGGTTCGTCAAAGATGAGGTATTCCGGATTGTGGATCATGGCCTGGGCCAGGCCCACCCGTTGGCGGTTGCCTTTGGAAAGTTCCCCCACTTTTTTATGAATAACTTCACCCAACCCGCAGATGGTCACCATGGCTTTAACGCGTTCCGGTTGGGCATCCGGTGCAATCCCCCGCATGTCGGCAATATAATGCAAATAATCGAAAACCAGCATGTCCTGGTAGATGGGGTTGTATTCCGGCAGATAGCCTATTTTCTCCTTTATGGTCAAGGCTTGTTCGCCGGCATTAAGCGCGCCCACGGCGATGGTCCCGCTGTCGGCTTGCAAATAACCGGCGATCAGGCGCAGGGTCGTGGTCTTGCCCGCGCCATTGGGACCGAGCAGACCCAGAATCTCACCGGGTTTAACCTCAAAAGTAATGTCGTCAACGGCCTTAACCGTGCCAAAACTCTTTGAAATAGACTCTACCGTGATCACCTGAATAACCTCCCTTTCTCGTGGTGCGCTTCAAAGAAGTGCATTGCTACCAAAGACCTTAACTTACCGCCGCAGCGGACACGCAAAAGCCTGCCTATCCTTCGCAGAGCCATTTCCAGCTTGGGCTACCTGGCCAACACCAGTCTTTTTTCATCCGCGCCATGGGCCCGGCGCAAACCGGGAAGGGCATATTGATAAAAGAGGTTCAACCCGGCAGATTGCAGCGCCCCTTTGATCTCAGGCCAGGGAAAGGCCTTTTGACAATGCCATTCCGGCCGATGCTGCTTCCAGGTTTTACCTGTCCGGTGAAATCCTTCGATGATAATCTCCGAGGTTTGCTGTTTTTCATTCCACTGGTGGTGCCAAATGGAGAGGTAGTCATCGCCTTCAAACACGGCGGTGCCGCCTCCAAAATGTTTTTTTATATGCCGGCCCGTAAAATAATCAAAACAAAACCATCCCTGGGGCGCCAAGGCCCGGCGCACCTGCCTAAAAAACCGGACCAATTGCCGGGCGGAACTTAAATAGTGCAAAATGCCAAAGGTGGAAATGACCAGATCCACCTGCCCAGGCAGGTGAAACTTGAGCATATCCGCTTGAATGGACTTGGCCTGGGGACATTTGCCTTTAGCCCGGCGCAGCATGGCTTGCGATTGGTCCACCAGATAAAGCTGCTTCACCCGGGGCGCCAACTTTTGGGCAATGGTGCCCGTGCCGCAACCAATATCAGCCAGGGAGCGAAAACGAAGGTCATGTTTTTTCCGGAGCTGCCTGAACGCCGCCAGCCATTGTTTCGCAAAGTAATCGTCCATGACGCCGTCATAAACGAGGGCGAAATCCTGATAAAGTAATTTTGGGTTCATGAATAAAACGGACCTTTTTTGGACCCGAAAATATGTCGAGGGTTCACGATTTTTTTATTTTTTTCCGGGCCGGCTTTGAGGAACGGCCTGCCAAAGGATTGCCCTCGGCAACCAGGGTCCGCGCTTGCGCTTCTGTCTGAATCAAGCCCACGGTCGCAATGATTTTCAGCCCGTTCTCCGCCGAGATGGGCAGCACATGCAGGTCTTTTTCCGGCACCAGCAATAAAAACCCCGATGTGGGATTGGGCGTTGTGGGTAAAAAAACATTCATCAGTTTCTGTTTGGTTATTTTTTCGGCCGAAGCCAAAGACGGCGAGGTGATAAATCCAATGGCCCACAATCCTTTGCGCGGGTACTCAAAGAGCACCACGGTTTTAAAGGCATTGGCGCCCGTAATGGAAAAACTGCTTACCACCTGGCGAATGGCGATATAAATGCTGTTAACCAAAGGCACCCGTTTGATGAGCCGGTCCCCGAATTGAAGCACCTGTCTGCCCAGGTAATTGGAGCCAAAAAGACCCACCAAAAAAATCAAAACCACGGTGGCCACAATGCCAAAGCCGGGAATATGCTGCAAATCCAGCGGAAGGTTGAGGCCAAAGGCGCGTAATATTCTGCCGCCGGCCGGCGAGAGCCAGCCGTCAAAAAGATTGAACAGAAAAACCAGGATAATAACGGTGGCGGCAATGGGAATCAAAATCAGCAGGCCGGTGATAAAAATTTTTCGCAGGGTTGTTTTGCTTTCTTTAGGGTCCACGTTCGCCACCTCGTCAGCCAAGTATGCCTCAAGCCCCGGGGTGGCGTCAAGCACTATTGCTTTTCATGCGGTGGATCAGTGCTTTGACTTCATCGGCATGGGAAAAGTCCCGGAGCACCAAGGTCGGCTGAAAAGCAGCCAATTGTTCCACAGTAAACGGCCCGGTGGCCACGGCCACCGTGTGGGCGCCGATAGCCTTGCCCGCCCTGATGTCATGGGGCGTATCACCGATCACCAGGACCTCCTGAGGAGCAATGGAACGCTCGAGCAGGACTTCGGCTTTTTTAACGGCCGCGGCCAGGACCTCCGGTCTCAGCAGGGCATCGGAACCAAAGCCGCCAAAAACAAAATAATGGTTCAATTCCGCCCGGCTTAATTTAATTTTGGCGCCTGCCTCCAGATTGCCGGTCCCCAGCCCCAGCAACAGTTGAGAGTCTTGACTGGCCTCTTCTAAAAAAGCCCGGATACCGGGCAGCACTTCCATGTCGCGGGAGGCGTCCACCTCCTGCTGCAAATAATCGAGATAAGTGGCAAAGACTTTCTCCTTTTCCTCCGGCGCCATGGCATAACCGCGATAAGTCCGGGACAAGGCGTCGGCAATGGCCGGATCGGTCATGCCCGCAGGTGATACCCTGGACAGAAGGTCATCCCATCCCATTACTTCTTGAAACGCCCGTTCCATGGCCCGCATGCCAGCGCCATGGGTGCGGATTAATGTCGCGTCAATATCGAATAACAAAACCACCTCGCCATCCATTGGTTACCCCCACTGGCCTTAAATGAACTTTTCTATCACAAAAGAGCGTCTGTGTTTAGCTTTTACTGTCACCATCCACCTCAAGGCTATTATGCCGCTTCGCCAAAGAAGAAGCGGGATGACTGGCGCCGCAAGATATCTTCGCGAATAGCCGGATTCATTTCAAAGGCATGGCCAAAAGCTTTTTTAGCAGCCTGCTAGTGTAGTGTCTCACGCTGTTGGTCCCTTATCAACCGGTAGAACCATTTTTCTTTTTCAGGCTATATCGGTCAATAGACCTCTTCTGCCCGCCACAGGCAGAGGAACACGCAGGGCATCACCCCCTGCTGTCAACCCTTCACGAGACCGGTTCAACGGGGGATTTGCTCCCAGCCTGTCTCGTGGCCCTGTTTTGAGCCCGAAAAAGAAAAATGGTCCTATTAGTTGAGTGCCTTCATTTAAGAGACATACATTAGATAGGTCCACTTGATTGGGAGAGTGGTCAAAGGCGAATCATCAGGATTTCAAAACAGAATATCAAATTCAAAGGCCACGCGCCATGTCAAAGGCGGCAAGGCGAGCGTCTTTCCCAGCAGGGTTGCTGTCTGGGTTTGAAAAGCATCATCAGCCGTGAGTCCCAGGGCCCAGTAGTGCCCGCCCGGGCCGCCGTAGCCGAGGCTTATCCCTGCACCGGCCAGGGCGGCTTGGTGTTGGTAATCAAGGTCTGCCAAGCTCAGACGCTGCCAGCAAAAGGCAGGACCGGCCATGATGGAAAAATAAAGGCTATCAGTGGTTGTGATGTGCCAGGCCTGGGTGAGCACCACCTGCACTCTGGCCGTTTGATCCGACTGCCATCCATTGTCCTTGATGCGTTCCTCTCCGGGGTCGCGTAACAGGGGATTGAAATAAAGATCCACCTGCGGCCTCAACCCCACGATCACCGCGTAAGGCACGGTTTGCTGATGGATCAAATCCCATTGGTAACCCAGGCTTATGCCGGCATTAACCAAAGAGCTGTCCTGAATCCAGCCATGACGGTCAAACGCATCGGCAAGGCTGTGGATCTGAAGAAAGGGGCTGACGATTAAATGTTGATGCGGTGGTTCCGGCTTCAAAGCAACAGGGGACCACGGCGTAAATTCACCTTCAGCTAGAAGATTATTTTTAAAATGATCTTCGATAAACCTTTTCTCATCGGACTGATTGCGGCGGTTGGCCATCACCCAGGCGCGCCTCGCGCTGGCCTGATGGTTCTGGAGCAAAAGGTTGGCGAAAATCAGGGCGGCCGTTAAATTCTCGCTTCTGGCCTGTTCCTGGCCAGCCAGGGTAAAGCCGATGGCGCCGGCCCAAAACAATAATTCGTAGTACATCTGACCGGCTGCTTCCTGCATGCCCGGCTCCAATTGTTCTTCACCCCAGCCCGGCAGCAGGGCTGAAGCCAGACTCAACTGTTGCGGTGAAAAATAGGCCACTTCCATGGCTTCATAACTTTCCCGGGCCGCCGGATGGGTGCGGTCTTGTTGCCAGACATGATAAAAGCTTTCCGTGCTGCCCTGTTGATCCTGAAAGTCCTGCCAGGCCAGGGCATAAGCCGCGAACCCGCTGAAAAGCGAGCGGGGTGTCCTGGTCAAGAAAGCCTCCAGGCCGGAACGCTTGACCCCGGGATCGCGCTGCCAGAAAAGCGGCACCAAGGCGGCCAGTTCTTGAAAATAGCCTCCCTGTCCTGGCCGGGGATGCTGCCGGAAATAGTTATAACTGTCTTTTACTAATCGGGAAAATAAAGGGTCCGGTTCAAACAGCTGAAGGTTCAACCCCGCGTTGGGCTTAAGGTTGAGCAAAGGCAACAGACTGCTGGTTTTGAAATAGGTTTTGAGGTAGAGCTGTAATTGCCGGGCTTGATCCGCACGGCCCCGGGCCTGCATCACCGCAGCCGCCACCATGACTTCCAAATCTTCCCAACGGCCCGGTGTTGCCTCGGAGGAGAGGGGCTGGTAAGTTTGGTACAGTTGCTGGAGCTGTGAAACCAATGACGAAGGGATTTCAGCGGCTACAGCCGGCCTAGCCACGCTTGCCGTCAGCAGCAGCAACAGCAGACCCAGCCGGGCATTTTTTATAAAAAGCCCGGCTTTGACAAATTTGCTTTTTCGTGTCCTTAGATCGGGATAAGGTGGTGGTTGTGTCACGCCAGCAAAGCTTTTCAATGTGGATCACCCATGATTTAGTCCAAAGGGGATGGGCCCAAGGTTTGTTCCACGAGCCTGCTTTTCAGCCCTAAAAAACAATTTTAAGTCGAGTAAAAAGCCACCATTTGTTAATGTGATTCAGCACTGGTCACATTCATTGCACATATTGGACGCCCGCCATTTGGGTGGTGATGTTTAACCCCAATTTTTTTTGGGTAAGCGGATTGATATAGGTAACCACAACCCTCGGCGTTTCAATCCCGGTGGTGGCTTTCGATTTCAGCATTTTGTCTGCCAGCTGGGCGCTCTGTTCGCCCACATCCCTAAAATCCATGGAAAAAGCCATTAAAGCGCCTGCCTTGACTTGGTAGATGGATAAACCGATGAAAGGAATCTTAGCCCCAAGGGTAAAATCGATAACTTGCTTCATTACCTGGGGCTGGGTCATGGTTGTATCCACCACGGACCAAATGGCGTCCACTTTGCCGGTCTTCAACTTATCCAGCGCCATGGGCACTTGATTGGCTTTGTCCACGGCAATGGGAATTAATTGTAAATTGTATTTTTTCACCAAGCTGCGGGCCTGGTTAATGGTTTGCTGCGAATAAGCAGGATTATAAATAACCCCGATTTTTTGGACTTTAGGCAGCAATTTTAGCATCCGGTCAAATTGGTCTTTCAAAGAAATCTGCATGACCACGCCGCCAAATTTTTTCCCGGTTAATTGATGGCGGTCCAAGACCATGGTATAGACGACCGGGATTGGGGCAGGCAGATATTTTTCCGCGGCGCCTAATGCTTCCGAACCAATACAAACCAGCAGGTCATATGCGCCCGGTTTGATGGCAGACATGATCTGTTGCCCTTTTTCCAAATTGCCTTCCATGTTGAACGTTTGGATATTCGTACTTAATTGGCTTTTAAACCCAAGTTCAGCTTCCTGATAAGGCACCCAGGACCGGCTTAAAACCAAGGCAATTTTTTTACCCCACACCAGCGACTGACCGGCCACCACGACGAAGATAGCCAACAACAAACGACTTGTCAATCTAAACATTACCAACACCTCTTTTTACTTCATTTCTTCCCGGCTTATGGGCCATATGGTTGTATTTTTCCAACCATAGTCAGCTCATAACCCTTTCTTTTTCATTCATCTGCTTGAGCCAAATAGTGCCGCCAGCCCCTGGGAGCGGTAAAAGGATGATTTTGGGTATGGGAAAAATGAAGGTGGGCGCGGTGATCCCGGCTATCATGTTAACAGAATGTCCCCCCCCCTTTCAAAACCGGCATGAAAAAAACGCATGGGTAAGCGGATTTTTTTCGCTAAGACGCTTTGCTGGGCAAACCGCCGTCTGCTAATTACAGGCTTTTTTATCTACATGAACTATATAATAAATATAGCATAGAACTTGGCGGTTTTCAAATCGGGCGCAGCTTTTTGGGACGCTTCGCAGCCCCGACCGGTAAGGATATTATGATGAAGGGACGCTTCGCAGCCCCGACCGGTAAGGATATTATGATGAAGGGACGCTTCGCA
>CAYVTN010000105.1:6701-8844 GCA_964454395.1 uncultured bacterium
GCCCCGACCGGTGAAGCTTTCCAAAATGGCTCACCCATGATTGCAGGCTTTTGTGGCAAGAATTTAGGGGGGATGTTGTAGGGAACGGTCGCGATCGTTCCCTACATGTCTCGCGAACCTGATCATTGGTTCGAAAAAGCAAATTTGCCAAAGTTGCCAAAGCGAGGAAAACATTTAAGGTAAGTTTAACGGTTCCAAAACTTTATTGAGGTCGATAAAGGAGGACTGGAAATGGATAAAAGAAAGGGCATTGACCTTATTGGATATAGTTTATGTCATCCAATTGGGTGGATATCTTCAGTCCCAATGTTTTTTGAATCCGGCGATTAATATAGGTAATCACACGACGCGGTGATTCAATTTTGCCCGTTACTCCGGATTTCAGAACATTTTTTGCAAGTTGCGCTGTCTGAGCTCCCAGATCTTCAAAGTCGGCCGAAAAGGCTATAAAGGCTCCGGCTTTGACTTGGTATATGGAAAGTCCGATCCATGGCAGCTTAGCGTCCAGAGAAAATTGAATGATCTGCCTGACCACCTCAGGCTGGGCCATGGTTTTATCCACCACCGACCAAATCATATCCACCTTGCCTAATTTTAATTTATTTAGCGCCATCGGGACTTGCCCTTCTCTGTCCACCGCGATGGGAACCAATATGAGGTTTCTCTTCTTTACCATGGTGCGAGCCTGGTTAATGGTTTTCTGTGAATAAAGCGGATTATAAATAACTCCAATTTTACTGGTATTGGGCAATATTTTCACAATCCGGTCAAACTGGTCTTCCAGCGAAACCTGCATAAGGACGCCGCCGTATTTTCTCCTCTTCAAGTCGTACTGATCAAGGACCATGGTATAGACCACCGGGATTTGGACCGGGGCATACATTTCGGCAGTGCCGAGTGCTTCCGATCCAATGCAGACCACCAGGCTGAAAGCCGCAGGGCTGAGGCCGCTCATGATCTGTTTGCCCTTTTTCAAGCTGGCGTCCATATTAAAGCTCTGGACCTTGGAAGGTGCTTGCTTGTCAAAACCGGCCATCGCCGCTTCATAAGGGGCTAAGGGCCGGCTTAAAACCACTGCAATTTTCTCGCTCCACGCCGGCAATTGACCGGCTGTGACAACAACAATGGCCAGGAATAAACTCATCGTCCATCTGGGCATAAACAATCCTTTCGCGTGCATTTCCCTCAATCCACGGTGCCTATGGCAAGGTGATTTCAACCCTAGTTACGACAAGAATCCGTTGATTCTTTATTTATAAGTTTAAGCCAAAATGCCGCGGCCAGCCCCCAGACCGAGTTGAAGATAATGACCTTCAGGAATGTCCATGAGCCCAATTGTGTGCCAAACAACTCCTGGTGCCGGGCCGGAAACACGATCAGCCATTGCACCAGCGTGGGGGCCAAGCTGAACAGCAAGCCGCGCCAATAAATACCCAACCTCCTAAAGGGCAGTAAAAACAATATGCCCCACAGCCCGCCCCACACCATACGTTGGTAAAGCATGGGCGGCGCCAAGGTCTGGGAATACCACCCCACCGCCAAGGCATTCATGACCCCTCCTACTACCCCGGCTGAAAACAACAAGGATATCTCTTTAATTGCTTTAGCCATCAGTGCCTCCTTCGTTGACTTCTTATCTTCACCTGTTGGACCCCAGGCAGGTGGAGCCAACATCCTTCCCTCCCATCCCCCAATAGAATTTATTTTAACGCGGGGCAACCGTTTTGGCTTGGATTTAGGGTACCTTATTTATTTTTTCCATTATGCCATCGCACTCTTGTGCCGAGGATTAATTCATCACCTTATGAGGAGGACTACCAGAACCATGGATACAGCCAACCATAATAAAATCCATATAAAAGGTACCGCCTGGCTGGATACGATTGCCTCCGTCCAAGCCTTATGCAATGCTTCGGACATCGAAAAAACCAAAGCCGCCTTGAGCGACCAGGACCGCCAGGCACTGTTTAACAACAGAATTCTTCCCATTTCATGGATCGATTTTACGGCTGTCTTGAATTTCATGGGCATGATTGACGTTCGGTCGGGCAAAGGTGACGGCCAATTGGTCGCGGCCATTTCCAGCCGTATGGCGGAAAATGAGTTCAAAGGGTTCTACAAATTGTTTATGAAACTTAGTTCG
>CAYVTN010000106.1:0-1453 GCA_964454395.1 uncultured bacterium
GCCGTGATTTTATTGATTTCAAAAACATCATGGGTGCGGATATAGAATACAAGCGGCACGATGAAAAGTATGGCCAGCAGCATAAGCTTAACTGCTTTTTCCAAAGTGAGGTTGAGTTGATTGACGGTCATTGATGTCTCCTGTATAGAGCCGGAAAATGGCCCGGAAATCTAAGGTTTTAATCCGCAAAAAAAGATTTAATCTTTCCTTTGCGGCTTTGCGTGCTTTGCGTGAGGTATCTTTTTATTTCCGGATTGGCCGTCCTAATGCTTCATCCCTTAAATGGCCGGGGCCTTCGGCCGGATTGCCCGCTGATCCAAAGCAAGGCGGCCAGAATACGCTCCGAAGCCCGGCCGTCTCCAAAAGGACATGCCTGAGGCACGCGATGACGGTGCTGGTGTAATATGGCCAAGGCCCGGGTTCTGATTTTTGCCCTGTTGGGCGGGACCAAAATGGCCCCGGCGGCAATGGCTTCAGGCCGTTCGGTCACATGACGGCAAATCAAGGTGCTGATGCCCAGGGCTGTTGTTTCTTCCTGAACTCCGCCGGAATCGGTGATCACCAACCGGGCCTGGGCCAATAAATTGACAAAGACATTATAATCCATGGGCGCCTGCAGGCCCAGATTTTTCAAAGGTTTTTTAAAAACGGCCTTGATGGCCCGTAAAACGTGTGGATTGGGATGCACAGGCCAAACAAACCCCACTTCCGGGGTGAGGCGCGCCACGTCTTGAATGGCTTGCACCATGGCCCTGAACTCGGTCCCAAAACTCTCCCGGCGATGGAAGGTGATCACCACGTACTTTTCATAACCGCGGGTCCAAGGCCGGACATTGAAACCCTTTTGCACCGTGGCATAAAGGGCATCCACCACTGTATTGCCGGTCACCAAAATGGACGGTGAAGCCACGCCTTCTTGCAGCAGGTGGCTGCGGGCACCATTAGTGGGCGCGAAATGCCAACTGGCCAGAAGGCTGATCATGCGGCGATGCTGCTCTTCCGGAAAAGGATTCATGGGCTGATAGGTACGCAACCCCGCTTCCAGATGGGCTACCGGAATCCGATGATAAAATCCGGCCAGCGCCCCGGCCAGGGCCGTGCTGGTGTCGCCTTGCACCATGATCAGGTGGGGGCGACGGGCCGGCCAAAGGGGCCCAAGACCCTTGAGCGCAGCAGCAAGAAGTTGGTCCGGCGCCGGCCGGGCGGCCATCAAGTTTAAATGCTCATCGGGTTTGATGGTCCATTGACGGAGCATCTGTTCGAGCAACTCCTGGTGCTGGCCGGTCACCACTACCGTGGTTTTAAAATTGGCCGGCCGGGTTCGAAGCGCCTCAATGACAGGGGCGCATTTGATCACTTCCGGCCTGGTCCCCATGATGATCATGACACGAAAACGGCCTACAGCCATAACAACCCCAGTCCCATCGCCGACAGCAGCATGAGCCATGCGATC
>CAYVTN010000106.1:1463-8722 GCA_964454395.1 uncultured bacterium
GGTAGCCGTCTTGGTAAAGCCCCGTTTTTGCAATTCATGGTGCCAGTGCCGGTTGTCGGCCTTGGACATGGGTTCGCCCCGGCTTAAGCGACGGATGATGACCTGCAAGGTATCCAACATGGGCCAGGCCAATATAAGCCCCACAGCCCAAGGTGCGGCTGCGGTTGGCGCCTGCCCCATGATCAACATCCCGGACAGGCACAGGGAAAAGCCGAAAAGGCTTGAGCCCGCGTCTCCCAAAAACAAACTGGCCGGCCAGCGGTTGAAGCGGTAAAAGCCCAAAGCCGCGCCGGCGCTGGCCGCTGCTGTCAGCGCGCCCAAGCGGCTTTGGTAGGCAGCCAGCAAGTTGTCACTCTGACCCGCCACCACCACGCCGCAAATGCACAGCGCCAGACCGGCAATCATGGTCTGGCCGGCGGCCAAACCATCCACGCCGTCTATAAAATTAAAAGCATTGATCATGAAGAGCATCCACAGCCAGCTGAGGACAATGCCCGCCACGGGCCATAGATGAAAAACACCGGACATGCCGGGAAGCCTCAGGCCCTGAAGATAAACATTGGAAAAAACAACAAGCATCACCGCAACTGCCTGGAGCAGAAGCTTGACTTTGGGAGGAAGGGCCAGCTTGTCATCCACCAGTCCGGCCACGGTAACGATGAGCAAGGCTAAAGCCAGGGGCCATAGCCGATGGGCCAGATAGCCTCCGCGATACCCCAGCCATAGCTGGACCCGGGACAGATGCAGGGCCGCCAGCCAGGCTGCCGAGAGCCCCAGCGCCACGGCCAGACCGCCCCACAGGGGCACCAGGCGGCGATGATGCTTGCGTTTGCGGTCCGGCTTGTCGATCACGTCCCAATGCTGGGCAAGGCGTTTAACCCACGGGGTGGCTAGAAAGGTGATCACCCCGGCAGTGGCCATGATGATCAGGTTGGTCAGCATAAGGAACCCCTTAAGAACTTGAGCAATCGGGAGTCGATAGTAGGGGCGCCCCTTGTGGGTGCCCGGTTCATTACCACCGCAGAATATTTTTCCCCGGGCAGGGGTATCCCGGCATACGCGGGACAAGCGCAGTACCCCTACGATCCACGCCGGTTCGGACACTATTTTAACCGGGTATCCCTTCCAACTGTTCAAAATGGATCAGCGCCACGCCGGCCTCTTCCAGCATTTGCAGGGACAATTGGTCGGGATAATGGCCTTGGTAGATGATCTTCTTGATACCGGCATTGATGATCATCTTGGTGCAGATCACGCACGGCTGGGTGGTGCAATACAAGGTGGCGCCGGCAATGGAACTGCCGTGCACTGCGGCTTGAATGATGGCGTTTTGTTCGCCGTGAAGACCGCGGCAGATCTCGTGTCGCTCTCCGGAAGGAACGTTGAGTTTGGTCCGCAGACAGCCTACCTGGTCGCAATGCTGCAGCCCTTTGGGCGGGCCGTTGTACCCGGTGGCAATGATATGTTTGTCTTTCACCAGAATGGCGCCCACCGACCGGCGGGTGCAAGTGGAACGTTTGGCCACCACCTTGGTGATCTCCATAAAATAATGATCCCAACTGGGTCGGGGTTGATTTGTTTTGGCCTGTTCGGAGGTTGTGGTCATCAGGTCCTTAGTCTCCCTCCCCTAAACTTTTCACGTTCATCATTATTCGGTTTTGCTACATGTAGGGGTTCAACATGTTGACCCCCTACCCCTTAATCTTCTTTAAAATCGGGAAATTGCCGGCACAGGGCGTTGACCTCCTGCCGGATCTTGGCCAGCACATCCCCGGACCCTGAGCTATGCACAACTTGATGAATAAATCGGGCGATGGTTTTCATCTCTTCTTCTTTCATGCCCCGGGTGGTCACGGCCGACACGCCCAGGCGTACGCCGGAGGTCACGCGTGGGCCCAGGGGATCATTGGGAATGCCATTTTTATTGGCCACAATCCCGGCCTGCTCCAAGCGCTCGGCAATGTCCGCGCCGGTTTTATTCAACCGCCTCAGATCAATCAGGATAAGGTGGTTGTCCGTGCCGCCCGTCACCAAATCAAAGTCAAAGCGCAGCAGTTCTTCAGCCAGGGTCTTGGCATTGGCAATGATTTGTGCGGCGTACCGTTTGAAGCTGTCGCCGCCCGCTTCCTTAAAGGCCACGGCTTTGGCGGCAATGATATGCATCAAGGGCCCGCCTTGCAGTCCGGGAAAAACAGCGCTGTCGACTTTCTTGGCATAGGCCTCCCGTGAAAGCACAAATCCGCTGCGCGGTCCCCGCAGGGTCTTATGGGTGGTAGAGGTCACCACGTCCGCATACGGCAGGGGCGAGGGGTGTACGCCTCCGGCAATCAATCCGGCAATGTGGGCCATATCCACCATCAAATAAGCGCCCACACTGTCGCAAATCTCACGGAACTTGGCAAAATCAATGAACCTGGGATAAGCCGAAGCGCCGGCAATAATCAACGCCGGCCGGAAGGCTTTGGCCTGTTCGGCCAGGGCGTCATAATCGATTAAGTGGGTTTTTTCGTGCACTTTATAACTGGCTGATTGATACCACTTTCCGGAAAAATTAAACTTGGCGCCATGGGTTAGATGACCGCCATCGGCCAGATCCATGCCTAAAATTTTATCCCCCGGTTTAAGCAGGGCCATGTAGGCGGCCATATTGGCCGTGCTGCCTGAATGGGGCTGCACATTGGCATGTTCGGCGCCAAACAGGCCTTTGAGCCGGCTGATGGCCAGCTGTTCGATCTCGTCGGCCGGTCCGCACCCCTGATAATAACGTGCATGCGGATAACCTTCCGCATATTTATTGGTAAACAGGCTGCCCTGGGCTTCCAGAACTGCCGCAGAGGTAAAGTTTTCGGAAGCAATCATCTGCAGTCGGGTATGCTCCCGCTCCACTTCCGAGGTTATAATCCGATAAACTTCCTGATCACTTTGACTTAAAGGTTTCATTGCAGGACCCTCTCTATTTGCATATTAAGTATTTAGTTTCAATTTCTTTAATCTTGTCCAACCGGCGCTGGTGCCGGTCACCGGAGAAATGGGCATGCAGCCAGGCCTTGATCATGGCCATGGCCATGTCCTTGCCGATCACCCGACCCGGCAGCACCAGGATATTGGCGTTGTTATGTTCACGGGCATACTGTGCCACATACGTATTGTAAGCCAAAGCTGCCCGCACGCCCGGTACTTTGTTGGCGGCGATGGACATGCCCACTCCCGTGCCGCAGATCAAAATTCCCAGGTGTTCTTCCCCTTCCCGGGCCACGGCTTCGGCCACCTTAAGACCGATATCAGGATAATCGCAGGATTCCTCCGTGGAGGTGCCAAAATCCTTAAAAGCCATGCCTTCCTTGGTCAGGGCTTTAATGATATTTTCCTTTAATTCATAACCTGCATGGTCGCTGCCAATATAAAGTTGCATTCTTCCCCCTTCGATATCCAGAATACAGACGCCTGCCGCCGCATGCCCCTTCAGGAAAAGAGCCGCCGGCCATACATACAGGTGCCCTTCGATGATGGTAAAAAAGGTAGGAAGGATTATACCACAGGCGTCATGAGAAGGCGATAAAATGTTTAAATGAAAACGGTTATACGGAAACAGCTTTCATGCCGGTCACACGGTAAACGGAAACCTGATCGCGTTTACCCTTGACCGTGATGGGAGACAATTTTTCACAAATCACATGCGCTTTTACGGCCTGATAGGTTGTTTCTGAAACCAACACGCTGCCGCCTTCGGCAATGGCTTCCAGCCGCGCCGCCAGGTTCACGGCATCGCCGATGACGGTATAATCCATTTTTTGGGCTGAACCCATATTGCCCGAAACCACGTCTCCCGTGTTGACCCCAATACCGATGGTCACGGTTTTCAGGCCAGCCGTCTTCCGCTGTTGGTTTAATTTTTTAATGGCTTCCTGGATTTCCACCGCTGTTTTCACGGCCCGCAGCACATCGTCTTCCTTGGGCAGGGGCACACCATAAACGGCCATGACACAGTCACCGACGAATTTGTCCAGCATACCGCCATTCTCCAGCACAATTTCAGTCTGCACCGAGAGGTACTCGTTGATTACCGATACCACGGCTTCCGGCTCCAGGGTTTCCGACATGGAGGTAAAACCGCGAATATCGGTAAAGAGCATGGTCGCCCGTTTACGTGCACCGCCGAGGGCCAATTTCCCCGGGTCTTTCAGAACCTCGTCCATGACCTGGCTGGAAACATAAGTGCAAAAGGCCCCTTTGATCTGTTCCTTCTCACGCAGCGAGGCCGCCATTTCATTGAAAGCTGCCGTGAGTTCGCCCAACTCGTCGTTGCGGCTGATCTTAATCTCCTGATTCAGGTCCCCGCCGGCAATGGCCAGCACACCGACCACCAGATTTTTGATGGGTTGGGTCATGAAATGGGCCAAAAAGATGGCCGCAATCGTTCCCAAAAGCAGCATGATGCCCGTCACCACCAGCAGCTTGACGGCCGCCTGTTTGACCGTGACATCCACCAGTTTCTGGGACATGCCCAAATGAACCACGCCAATGCGTTTGCCGCCCATTTTGCCCAGGCGGTTGACCAGGATGGGAATGGCAATATCAAAGCGCCGCTCCCCCTTTGGTGTCACATAGGGCTGGACCAGAAGCGTCTCCCCTTGATAGGGCTTGACGCCTTTGGGAGGGACATAGTGTTGCGATACCTTGCGGATGTCATTGTGGGCCACTATGGTACCGCTGGAATCGGTCATCAGGATTTCCACCACGCCGGCATTGCGTTTGATATTCTGGGCAAACCCTTTTTGCTGGCCAAAGATGTCGTCACGCAATGACAGGAAAATACTTTTAAAGGAAACCTCGGGCATGGCGACGGCGCCCGCATCGGGCATGGTTTCATGTATGAGAGCTGCGCACACCAGATCGTTAAGCACGGCTTCCGCAGCGGAAGACGCCAGGCTGCGGGCAATGGTGGCGCCGCGCTTGACCACTTCCTCGCGCAGGGATTTTTGTTGTTGACGGTAAGTCAGGATGGTGGTTAACAGCATGATGGTCCCCACGGTGAGCACCACAAAGAAGGTGAATTGCAGCCTGATGGGAATGCGCAATCCCTTTCTCTTGATTTTTTGCGGGTAAGATTTTTTCCCCGGTGAGACCGATTTTCCACCCACGATCAAGCGTCCTCCTGCTGCTGCTTTTCCAACATCATCACAAAGGCCCCGACCAGCTCGGGATCCAACTGGGTTCCGGCGTTCTGCTTGAGATCTTCCATGGCCTCACGCCGGCTGATGGGCGCGCGATGTTTTTGCTCCGAGGTCATGGCATCAAAAGCATCGGCCACCGCCAAAATGCGTGCGCCCAGAGGAATGGTTTTGCCCGCCAATCCTTTGGGATAACCTTTGCCGTCATACCGTTCATGGTGATGAAGCACCAAAGGTACGACTCCGCGAAGCGCCTCAATTTGACTGAGAATATCAGCACCCACCAGGGTATGCTGTTTCATGACCTCGTATTCTTCCGGCGTCAATTTTCCGGTTTTTCCCAATATCACGTCGGGTACGGCAATGTGTCCGATATTCTGGACCTGCCCGGCCAAATGAATATTGGCGATCTCTTCCTGATCCAGGCCGATATGAGCCGCCAGTTGGGAAGCATATTCCGCCACCCGCTGGTCGTGACCGCCCACGAACTTGTCGCGATGCTCCAGAGCTTTGGCCATGGCGCGCAATACGCCGATATAAAGCTCTTTTAAATTATCGGTCATTTCATTAAAAGCATTAGCCAGAATGGCCAGCTCGTTTTTACCCTTGATGTCAATTTTAAAATTAAGATTGCCCCCTCCGATTTCATGTACACCGCGCATCAATTCCGCCACTGGCTTCATCATGATATTGGTAAAGAATACGGCGACAATGACGCCTATCAACAGCAGGGCCGCGGCAATGGAGAGCGCTTCCCGGAAAGCCTGGTTAACATGTTCCGTCACCGATTTTTGGGACATGCCCACATGGACAGCCCCGACCTGGACGCCATTGCGCAAATTAATGGGAATGGCAATGTCGGTCAGGGTGTGCCCCTCCTGGTTTTGAAAGGATTGAATCAGAATGTCTTCGTTGGTGAGGGGTCTGAGGCCGGCCGGTTCCACGTACTCCTTGCCTACATTGCTGATCTTACTATGGGCCAGGATTTTTCCCTTTTCATCAAGAATCATGGCATAAGCCACGCCTTCGTTTTTCATGATGCTGGCCACAAAGGTGGCCAGGGACAAATGGTCGCCGCTGATCAAGGCATCGGTGCTGACGGTGGCCAGATTTCTGGTAATGGTGGCCCCCCGTCTGGTCATTTCCCTGAGCAGCACTTCCCGTTCCTGCTGGGTGAAAAAATAGGTTGATCCGAATACCGTGACCGCCACCAAGGTTACGGTCATCAGGATAAACTGAAATTTCAGACCAGCGCGCATTGGGCCCTCCGAGTCTTCCCCCGGCAATACTCCGGGCCGAAGCCGGAAGCATCCTAATTTGGGAAGGGTATGGTTTTTTCGTGCTGTTTTTGCTTAATGGTGCCCCGCCCGTTATGGACAGGCCTATAGGGCTGATTAATTATCGGCAGGTAGTTAATTGTGCGACAGTTTAGCAAGTGAAAAACTGGGTTGTCAAGTCAAAAGCCAAGGCTTTATCCTTGACAAGTTCCTGAAATATCCTTTAAAATTCTATCAAAATAAACAAGGGGGCAAGAAGCGCAATGGCCTGGGTAAAGCTCGGAAAAGCACAGGTCAAAAGCTTCCTTAACTTTCATTGGCCTATACCCGGTTAACGCTATGACAAATACGCCTCGATTCATACCCAAACGCCTCGGACTGGTTTTAGGCTTAATTGGCCTGGTGGCCCTTTCAGCTATCGGTTGCCAAAAAAGTAAAGCGCCCGCTGCGGTGCCTACTGCTATGGCCATGTCATCAACCAATAATGCTCAATTGATTTATACCTCTTCCGGCCAACTGTTCATCACCGACCTTTCGGGCGACAAAATCACCAAATTGGAAAACTCAGGAAAAAATAATTGGTTCCCCGCCGTGGCGCCGGATCAACAAACCATGGCGTACTGGTCCGATCGGAGCGGCACGCACGAAATCTGGCGGTATGATTTCAAAACATCCACTTCCACCCGTCTGACCTTTTTCAATGCCTCGGGAAATGATCCGTCGGCTCAAAACTTCAATATTCATGACGGCCCCACTTGGTCGCCCGACAGCGAAGAAATCGCTTTTTCCCACTTGGGACAAATTTGGGTCA
>CAYVTN010000107.1:0-1281 GCA_964454395.1 uncultured bacterium
AGATAATCCAATACCGTTTGGGTTAAGACCGCAGTGCCGGTCACCAAACCATTTTCATCAAAGTCGAATTGGGGATGATGCCAGGGATGATTGCGCTGTTTATCCTTGAACCCTCCGCCTACGTGAAAAAAACATGCCGGCCGTTGCGCCGCAAAATACGTAAAATCCTCACCGGACATAAGCGGCCGGTTAAAAAGGGTCATCCCTTTGGAACCCAGGACCTTGAGGGCAGCCTGCTGCACCAACGCCGTGGCATGGGCGTCATTGTATAATGCCGGATGCCCGTCTTCAATAAAAACCTCGGCCCGGGCACGATGGGCCTTGGCCACAGCCTGGGCGATGCGTTTGATCTGCAGGGGCAGACGGCGTCTTTCCTGAGGCGTCAGGGAGCGAATCGTGCCCTCCAACAGAGCATCTTCAGCAATGACATTGTAAGCCGACCCGGCCGTACATCTTCCAATGGTTAAGACTTCGGAAGCCAGGGGATCGCATTCGCGGGACACGATCTGCTGCAGGTTGGTAATCACTTGGGCGGCAATAACCACCGGGTCGACACAGCGGTGGGGCATGGCCCCATGACCGCCTTTGCCGATAATACGGATCTTGAACTTACCCACGTTGGCCATCACAATACCCGGTTTCAGGCCGATCTTGCCCGCCGGCAACTGGGCATCCATATGGGCCGCCACGATCAAATCAGGCGCCGGCCGGCCAAGCCCCCCGGCTTTAATCATCGCCTGGGCGCCGCCGGGTGGAAATTCTTCACACGGCTGAAACAGTAATTTGACCCGGCCTTGCAGGCGGTCTTTAAAACGCCCCAACAACGTGGCCACCCCCAAGGCCATGGTGGTATTGCCGTCATGGCCGCAGGCGTGCATGACCTTGGGCACACGGGAAGCATAGGCATGCCTGGCGGTCTCCTGAATCGGCAAGGCATCCATATCAGCCCGCAGCGCAATGACCGGCCCCCTGCTTTTGGAACTCAACACGGCCACCACGCCGGTTTGGGCCACTCCGGTGGTGACAACCCATCCGGCCCGGCGACAGACCCGGGCCACCAGGGCTGCAGTCCGATGTTCTTCAAAACCCAACTCCGGATAGCGGTGAAGGCGGCGGCGCCACTGCCGCAGGAAAGGCTTGAGGCCTTGGGCTGCGACTGTAACCGTGGAAGGATTAATCAAAGAACTCTTCCTGGGCTATGGCTTTCACCAGATCGGCTTTGCCTACAATACCCACGACTTTGCCCTGGTCCACGACGGTGTCGCCGGGCCGCAGGGCGAG
>CAYVTN010000107.1:1291-8673 GCA_964454395.1 uncultured bacterium
GTCCATCACGGGCAGCAGGTGGCGCTTCTTTTCATGCATGATGGTAGCCATCTCCTGCAGGGTGGTCTCCGGCGTAATGGTCAACAAATCGGTGCTCATAATGTCGCGGACTTTGCCGCCAATCACTTTTTGCAATTCATGCTCGTATTTGCGGGGATTCTCCAAATAAATGATGGAATCAAAAATAGCCACCACCGTGGGCAGATGCACATTGGCGTCACGAAAAATCAAATCGCCTTCGGTCACCACGCCCTCCAGTTTACCCTGGTCATCAATGACCGGCGCGCCGGAAATTTGGTGGTCCAATAAAAATTTAACCAGGTCCTTGACCGTGGTGTCCGGTGTTACCGAATGGACCGCGGTGTTCATCACATCCTTGGCTGTATATTGTTTCATGCCTTGACCTTCCTCTTGGTTGATTTGATTTTGGCCGGCGGTACCGCCTGGTCCAATGCCCAATGGGTTTGATAAGTTTTGGGGTGATAACGTAATGCTGCAATGGCCCTGGGCACAGCATCGGCAATTTCACCGGCCCTCGCGCCCATGCCCAGGGGATCGGGACTGATCAGGCTGCCGGCCATGCCGTGAAGATAACTGCCCAGCAAAGCGGCTTCCCAAGGCGGCAACTTTTGAGCCGCCAATGATCCGATCATGCCGCCAAGCACATCGCCTGTGCCCGCCACGGCCAAAGCCTGGGTCCCGCTGCCGATGATCGTGCCCGGCCGGTCCGGCGCAGTAACCAGGGTATGCTGTCCTTTCAACACCACAATAGCCCCATACCGCTCGGCAATGGCGCGGGCGGCGCCGGGACGATCGGCATGGATCTCTCCGGGGGAACATCCCAGCAGGATGGAGGCTTCCCCTTCGTGGGGGGTTAGGATCAGGGTCGGACCCCCGGAAGCCAGCGGGGGCGCAGGCCCTTCCGCCAAGGCATGCAACGCATCAGCATCTATCACAATAGCCCGGGGTTGCTTCACTCGGCGTATATATGCCTGGATCAATTGCTGGGTGGTTTTTTCCCAGCCCATGCCCGGGCCGATCACCACCGCGTCTTTGTCTTCCGACAAGCTCACCATGACATCCAAGGCGCGCCGGGCCAATACGCAGTGCCGGTTGCAGGGCAGAGGAACGCAAAGAGTTTCCAAAGCGTGTTCCCGAATGATCACATTCAGCTTATCAGGATAAGCCAGGGTCACGTGACCGCTGCCCACCCGCAGAGCGCCCCGTGCCGCCAGCAACACGGCGCCATGATAAGCGCCCGAGCCGCCGATAATGGCCACTTTGCCTGTGTTTTTCTTATGAGCATTGACCGCCCGTTTGGGCATAAGTCTACTGGCCGCCACCTGGTCCATGTAACTGCGTTCGTTTTCACCTGCACTGAGCAAAGCCTCGGGAAAACCTATGGGCTCCACCGTCAATTGGCCGACCCAGGGCGCAGCTCCCGGGTCGAGCAAGCCCTGTTTGGGCAATCCGAAGGTCAAAGTAAAATCAGCAGCCACCGTGGCCGGGTTGACGCCGCCATTATCCGCATTGAGGCCGGAAGGCACGTCGGCGGCCAACACCAAGGCCGGCGATTGGTTGATCATCTTAATCAGCGTAACCGCCGGTTCTCTGGGCGGACCCTGCAGGCCAATGCCCAACAAGGCATCAATGATGAGATCAGCGCGGTTAAGCATCTCCGGCCAGGAAGCCTCAATGCCCTGAAACAAGGGCACGCCGGCAGCCTTAAGGGCCTGTAGATTGGATCGTACTTCTTCGTTCTGGATTTGGGAAGCCATCATGAAAACAGCCACGTCGGCCCGGGCTTGAGCAAGATAGCGTGCACAAATCAATCCGTCGCCGCCGTTTTTGCCACGGCCGCACAGCACGGCAATGCGGGGACGTTCCAGGGGCGCGGTCAAGGTTTCGGCCAGCCGTGCCAACCGTTGTCCGGCATTTTCCATCAAAACCCGGCCGGGCAACCCGTGGGCTTGGGTGGCCGCTTGGTCAATAACTTGCATTTCAGCGCTGGTAACGATTTTAAGCATGCTTGCGAAGGCTCCTGAACAGCATTAAATTTTTCCTCACCCAGCCGGTGCGCCGTGAACTGCAACACCTTAAGGGTCATGGCATCGTAAATTTCCCCGCAGCAAGCTCCAGGCCGGACCCCTGCCTGCCGGGGAATTCGGAGAACATATTAAGTAATGACCGGTTATTTGACCACAATGAGTTTATGCGGACCCAGGGTGCGCTCGCCCTGGCTATCCTTGATTCTGACCCGATAAAAATAAATCCCCGGCGCCACGTGACGAATATCCCAGGCGGTTCGCCCTTCCTTGCTCTGGGTGTAAGTTGAAGTCAAGGTTAACCCTTTTTCCCCCGCAATATTGTAAATATCGATAGTGACTTCCGCCGGGCCCTGCAGTTCGTAATAGAACCAGACCGTATCCCCTCTCGCGGGCAAGGGGTAGGCAATAATTTTATTGAGATCAATGCGATAAGGCGTAATGGTCATGGTGGGTGTCATGCTTACTGTGGGCGTTACTGAACTGGTTACCGTGATGGTTAAAGTGATGGTGGCTGTGGGCGTCACAGTTGGTGTATGCGTGGAGGTGGAGGTTGGTGTCATCGTACGGGTGGCCGTCAGGGTGTCTGTAGGTGTGGGTGTCTTGGTTTTGGTCCCTGTTAGTGTTGATGTGGGGGTAAAGGTGGCTGAATTGGTCGGCGTAAACGTAGGTGTCTCCACACTCCATGCCTGACCACTCCAAAATCCGACTGCTACCAAGACTGTAAGAAGGCTCTTTTTCACCATCAAAGCTGCTGTCCTCCGAAAAAAAAAAACGGTGCACCATGTTTCCTTGACATTTTCTTAAGTTAATAGCCTGGGAGCTTGAGCATTCAGTCAAAAATACGAAAGGCGATAGGAGAAAGGTGACCGCTGCGCAAGGCCTCTTTGAGGCCTGAAGCGTCCCGTTGGGTCAATAACTATTCCCGTCGGGGCATTTGAGCATTTTTTCCACTTTCGCCTACTTGTCCCGTTGTTGTTGACGGGATCGACGCTCAAATGCTCTGGAGGCTGAGCAACTAAATGCTCAGCCTCCTAGCCCCTATCCGGAGCATGACAAGCACCGGTTATCTTTTATACACAATGGTAATTTCCACACGCCGGTTTTTTTTCCGCCCCGCCTCGGTTTGGTTGCTCGAAGCCGGTTTTTTATACCCATAAGCACGGGTAGAAATACTTGACAAGGGAATTTTATAGGTAGCCGTCAAATAACGTACTACCCGGTCAATTCTGGTTTTTGACAATAAAAAGCCGGCGTCTTTTTCCGCAGCGGCATCGGCGTGGCCGCTGATCAGAATTTTAACATAAGGACGGCTTTTAATTTGTTGGGCAGCACGTTTAAGCTCGTCAATAGCTTCCGGGGTTAAATCCGCGGAATTTTTCTCAAAATAGATCGGCTTCAGGGTCTTGCGATTAGGCTCGGCTTCCGGACTCGTTGCCGTGCTGTCCGTGAGCTTGCCTTTGAGATTTTCCACACTGCCATCTTGCAGCAAAACTTCCAAATTATAGGTGGCGAAAATGGATTCAGCTACAATTTGACCATTCCGGTTTTTGCCGTCCCAGACGATCCTGGAAGGCTGGCCTTCCCCGCTGTAACCTTGCAGGATATCGCCGTTGGCATTGACTATTTTCAAACCCCAGCGTTTGATGGCCTTATTGATGTTCATATGGATATTAAAGACCGCTTTTTGAATTTTCGAGGGATCCTTGGGATCCACGTTATAATCAATCTTAACACTGATGGGGTTGCGCATGCTGACGCGGGTAAGCGAAGTCATCATATCACCCAAACCGGCGGTTTGACTTTTTCCCCCTTCAAAAATCCGATGATGCGCGACCAGTTGCGTTTCCTTAAAGCGGTTGGTTTCTTTTGTTTCTTCGGTTTTCGGCGGAGCAAATTGCGCGGACAACGTAATGCGATGAACCAGGCCGAAATCCCCCATAGGCGAGAGCGCATAATCCAAAGTAAACTGATAAAGCTTGATCCCCACGCCTGCGCTTAAGCCGGCGGCGCCGCCTAATTGATCAATCTGGGCCAGTTTGTACCCCAGGCGGCCAAAGACCACGTCATGATAATTATATTCCATGCCCAGATTAACCGAGTAAGATTCATCGAGCGGCAAAGGCAGGCGGCCGTCAAGGGCAAGGGTGAAAACATCATGCTCCGCATCAATCAGCCAAGGCAGGGGATAAGACAACCCCAGCCGCACATTTAAGGGAAGACTGTAATTCTCAATGGAGGTGCCCAGATTTTGAATCATGAGACCACCATTAAGACCATCCACCAGCAGGTTTTTGAGCTGCAACCCCAAATCGAGCACTATGCTCATACTGCTGAAATTGTCCACATTTTCCGAGAGCAGCTTTAGGGTTCCGCCCAAAGAGCCCAGGCGGCTGATGTTCATCCCATAACCGGCGGATACAATAAGACTGTAGGGGATAATGACCTTGTTCAAAGGCACCGGATAATTATTATTGTCCACCGCATAGGTCTGGAACTCGCCAAAATTAAAATAATTAAGGCCCAGGCCCAGGCCGCCGCCAAACAAAGGCTGGGCATAAGCCAAGTAGGCATTTTGCATATCCAGCAACCACAAATTATGCATATAAGTCAATTCCAGATGGTTCATATCCGCCAAACCGGCCGGATTCCAATAGAGAGCATCCACATTGTCCGCCACGGCCGTATAGGCCTCGCCCATGGCAATGGCACGGCTGCTTACGCCGATTTGTAATAGTTTTCCCGCAGTCCCTAACAGACCGTCCGAACTGCGGGACAAGCCGGGAAAAACCACGAGCAAAAGGGTAATCATTACTTTAAGCCATGAACGCATGGAACCACCTGCCTTAGATTCTTTGTCAGCAAGATAGACGCACGACGCGTCGTAGGGACATGGCGCTTGTCCCGCGAATGGCGCGGGATGCCGTACCCCCACACACTCTCCAAAGAAAGCTTGTGCAAAGCCGAGACATATTAACAGTAAAAACGCTTTATTTTACTGCATTTCCAAAGGCGGATCAACGACTAAATCGTCAAACCCCATGCTGCAGATGCCCGATGGTTACTGCTTTTGCCTCACCGAATGGACTTTAATGAAATTGGGTTTGGCGGCTCCCAGAGAGCTGGCCAGCATTACAATGGTTTGACCGGGGCTTATTTTTTTCTTTTGCAGCAATAGTTTTTCCGCCGCGTTAACCACGGCTTCCAGGGCAGGCTGTCTGCGGGTGTACATGCAGTCCAGACCCCACCACAGGGTTAACTGACGCTGCACCATGGCATCATGGGCCAGAACC
The DNA here is from genome assembly GCA_964454395.1 of uncultured bacterium. Classification (GTDB taxonomy): domain Bacteria; phylum Oederibacteriota; class JAAXVQ01; order JAAXVQ01; family JAUVAV01; genus CAVQBK01. Next base: position 6,630 of record CAYVTN010000107.1, read on the forward strand.
AGGACCGGAACTTGAGGGCGTTGACGGGAGACCAGCTTGGCCGTATTGCCGCTGTTGGTGAAAATGACAATGGCATGGGCCCCTATTTTTTCGGCCAATTTCACCCCCGAGGCCACCACCGCATCTTCCCTGGTGTTCAGAGGCACGGCAGCTGTCAGACGGTTGTATTGCGATGCCTGTTCCGCTTCCACAATAATGCTTTCCATCATGCGGGCCGCTTCCTTGGGATAGTGACCGGCAGCAGTCTCACCGGAAAGCATGACCACGTCGGTGCCATCAAAAATAGCATTGGCCACATCCGAAGCTTCCGCCCTGGTGGGCGAGGGATTGTCAATCATGGTTTGCAGCATCTGGGTAGCTGTGATCACCACACGGCCGTAACGGTTGGCCAAGGCAATGATTTTTTTTTGCAAAGTGGGCACTTTTTCCAAGTGCATCTCCACCCCTAAATCCCCGCGGGCCACCATGACCCCGTCCGCTGCTTGGATGATTTCTTCCAGGGCTGGAATAGCTTCCGGTTTCTCGATCTTGGCGATGACCAGGGCCCGCGAGCCGTGCCGGGCAATAATTTTTTTAAGTTTCACTATTTCCTGCGCCTTGCGGACAAAAGAGAGGGCCACGAAATCAACATCCAATTGCAGACCGAAACGCAAATCTTTCATATCCTTGGCGGTCAATGCCGGAATGGAAAGGTTGATGCCCGGAAGGTTAAGCCCTTTGTGGTCTTTGAGTTCACCACCCACCTGCACGCGGGCACGGACATCCCTGCCTTCCGTCCCTACCACCCGCACTTGCAGCAGGCCGTCATCCAGCAAAAGCATGTCCCCGATTTTCACGTCCTTGGCCAGTTGGTTATAACTGACGGGAATCAACCCCGGTTTGCCCATAACCAGCCGTGGCGTCAGAAGGACTTCTTCGCCGGGCTTAAGCTCGATGCCGCCCTGGGCAAAACGGCCTACTCTCAATTTGGGCCCTGCCAAATCCATCAGCACGGCTACAGGTTGGTTTAACTTTCTGCTCTCGGCCCGCAGCCGTTTGAGCCGCTTGGCATGATCGGCATGGTCTCCGTGGGAAAAATTTAAACGGGCGCAATCCATGCCTGCTTCGATCAGGGCCTTCAATACACCCGGCCCGTCACTGGCCGGACCGAGGGTAAAAATCATTTTGCTGCGTGCCATTGTCACCTCCGCTCACATTTGAGATGGAATGAAAACTGTTGGTGGGCAAAGCCGAAGATAATCAGACCAAATCCGGCTTGGCCGGAAGCACGAAAACCTTCTTCCGCAGGGTGGATTTTAAACCCGCTCCTGCAAAATCCAACCCAGCGGCACTGGATAAGATTCTGTATATCCATAGAGTCAGGGACGTCTGTCTCCTAAATATGGGCATCAGTGACCACACGCCCTCTTACAACTACCGGCTCTTTGTCCTGCGCAGGGGGGGCGCCCCTGCCATTGAAATTCACACCTCCGGCTGCGCCACCGGCACAAATCCTGCCGATATTAACCGGCCAACATCAAGCGCAGCGCCTGCAGGATTAAATTGGATACGATTCCAGCCAAAATATCGTCGGTCATAATCCCCCAACCGCCGGGCAAGTTCTGGGATTTGCCGATAAGGTATGGTTTCCAGACATCAAAAAGCCGGAAAAGAAAAAAGGCGGCCACAGGATAAATCCAGTGGACCGGCAAAAAGGCTGCAGCGATCAAATAACCTGCCACCTCGTCAATCACCACGGGATGAGGATCTTTTTCATGCAAATAATGTTCCGCCGGACCGGAAACAGCAACGCCCACCACGATCACCGCCACGGTCGTCAGTCCGTACCAAAGAGGATGGGACCGCAGAAAATAATAGGGGACCATTGCCAGCAGGGACGCCAGCGTGCCCGAAGCCCAGGGGAAAAAACCGGCACCCGCGCATGTGGCCAAAGCCAGTACAAAATAACGTTTGATCATTATTCCTGAAAGAGCTCCTTGTTTTTTACCAGGTATTCCAATCCTGAATAGAGAGACAATAAGGCCACAATGAACATAAGCCAATA
>CAYVTN010000108.1:0-8618 GCA_964454395.1 uncultured bacterium
TCAACGCCTCCTGGAAAATGATCAAAGCCCATCCCTGGCTGGGCATCGGACCTGCTCATTTCAATCAAACCTTTGACCGCTACAGTTTTCCCAATCCAACCGGTCCGTTGCGTTTTGGCCGCCAGGCTAATTTCAGCCATCAAGAGCTGCTGCAGGCGGCCGTGGTTTTAGGGTTGCCCGGTCTGCTCATCTTGTTGGGTCTGCTGGTTCAGTTTGGCAGGCGTTATTATCTCCAGTGGCATCAGGATAAAAACGATGCAGGTCAGGTGGATCTCATGCTGGCCTGGGCCGTGCTGGCGGGCGCGCTGCTTCAGGCCCAGGCGGATTTCAACTGGCACCTGCCGGCGCTGTTTGTTCTTTATATGATGTTGGCCGGCCTGGTCTGGGCAGATGGCGAAGACCTTTCCCTGCCGCCGCTCAGATTAAAAGCATCAGCATTGGCCTTGCTCGGTGTGTTCGTGCTTTTTACCACCCTGCTGGCAGTCATGCGTCCCACGCTGGGCACTTTTTTCACCCGGTTGGGAGAAGCCCATTATTACAAAAAACATCTGAAAACAGCGGATTATTATCTGGAACAAGCCTTGAGCCTGACCCCGTTGTCCGCCGTGGCTTATGACAAGTTGGGTGTGGTGCGTCACGACCTCTATGCCATTTCGCAGGATGAAAAACTTTTCTATCCCGCGCAGTGGGCGTTTAACAAAGCCTTGTCGTTTAATCCGGGCCGGGCGGCAACCTACCGCCATTTGGGCAGACTCTATTGGGAGCGCGGCGGTCAGGAAGGTAAAGGGCAATGGTTCAAAGCGGCTGTTGCTGCCTATCACAAGGCCGTGGAACTGGATCCGCACAATGCCGTGCTTTATTTTGAACTGGGCAATTTGTGGCGCGATGCCGGCCGGCTGCGCAAGGCTAAATCAGCCTGGCTCAAAGCTCTGGCGCTGCAACCTCACTATGCCGCCGCAGCCAGTAACCTGGGCGTGGCTTGCGAGTTGCTCCACGAAGATAAACAGGCGGAAAAGGCTTACCGGCAGGCTTTGAGCGCGCTGGCCTTTAAAGATCAGCTGGAAAACAAAATGGCCCTGGAATTTTTCTCCATGGATTGGGCCGTGGTGTATTACAACCTCGGGGCACTGCTGGAACGGCAGGGACGCCTGCAGGAAGCCCGGGCGGAATATAAAGCAGCCCTGAAGCTGGAACCGCAAAACAGTATGGCCCAGGATGGGTTGGAGCGAATCGCTTCGGTTAGACGCAGGGCAGCCTCCGGGGAACATCAAAACAGCGGCGCCGGTCCAAAGCAGGAAAATAATTTGTGAATCAACACCAGTGGTGTACAATAGCTGCATTTAATCTTTCACAGATAACATCAGCCCGAGGAGACAACAAGCATGAAAATTTTAGTGGCCGGCGGCGCCGGTTTTATTGGATCCCATCTTTGTGAACGGTTGCTGGCCATGGGCCATCGTGTCACGGCTTTGGATAACCTGAAAACCGGTTCTTTAAAGAACCTAAAGGCTGCCAAACAATCAAAAGCTTTTTCTTTTCATAAGGGGGATGTGCGTGAGCTCTGGACGCGCAAGGTGGATTATATTTTCAATCTGGCCTCCTATGCCTCGCCGCCTTATTATCAAACCTGGTCCATTGACACCATGATGACCAATGCTTACGGCAGCCATTTGCTGCTGGAAGCAGCCAAAAAATTCAAGGCCCGCTACCTGCTGGCCAGCACCTCCGAAGTTTACGGCGATCCCCTGCATCATCCCCAGGTGGAAACCGATTGGGGCAATGTCAATCCCATTGGCCTGAGGTCTTGTTATGATGAGGCCAAACGGTTTTCCGAAGCCCTGACCATGGAGTATATCCGCAAACACCGCGTGGATGCCCGGATTATCCGTATTTTCAACACGTACGGTCCGAGGCTGCAAAAGGACGACGGACGGGTCATCTCCAATTTTATCAACCAGGCCTTGACCAACAAACCGCTGACCATTTATGGTGACGGCACGCAAACCCGCAGTTTCTGTTATGTGGATGACCTGGTGGCGGGCATTATTAGGGCGGCTTTTAAGCCCAGGACCAAAGGGGAAGTGTTCAACCTGGGCAATCCCGCTGAATTTACCATGCTGGAAGCCGCCGGCTTGATTGAAAAAACACTGGGCCGGAAGGTGCGCCGGGTGTTTAAACCACTGCCGTCCGATGATCCCAAGCGGCGCAAACCCAACATCGAAAAGGCCAAGACCGTCTTGGGCTGGACACCGCAAATACCCCTGAACCAGGGCTTGGTCAAGACCATGGCCTGGTTTCAGGACACCGGCAAAAGGTCTTCAAAAGCACGCTGAATCTCGATCGTGTGTCTGTGAGGCCAGCGTTTTTTTGCGAAGATTCATTTTTATTGACCAGGGCTCATAAAATAAGTTAACTCACGCAAAGCCCGCTAAGGCGCAAAGGAAAGATAAACTATTTTTAGGATTAAAACCTTTAATGATGCTCAACTTTGCTAAAGTTGAGAATGATACCTGTTTTTTTTCTTTGCGGCTTGGCGGGCTTTGCGTAAGACCGTCTTTTATTTTTGGTTCTGCCGGTTTAGAAAGGTTGGATCAGGATGGCTTTATTTCTTCTGAATGTGCTGGTAAGCGCAGTGATGGGAACAGTGGTCTTGTATCTACCGGGCCGCTTATGGTTGCGGGCTTTTCGGCTGCAGACCAACCCTCTGGAGAACCTGCTGATCGCACTGGTATCAGGCACAGCCCTGTTTACCCTCATCTATCGTCTTTATTTCGGGGCAGCCCATGGCTGGTGGCTTTGGCCCTTGTTGTTGCTGCTGGGCGTATTGGAAGTTTGGCTGCACCTCAAGGCATGCCGAAAAAAAGCCTGCCAGGCGCCTGATCCCTCGACCGCGCCGGTGGAACCGCTGAGCCGCTTTTGGCCTTTGGCGCTGGTGGCCCTGGCCGTGGCCGGCCTGCAGGGCTGGTTTATTTACGGCTCCGGCTGGCCGGGCAGCCAAGGCATGTCTTTTCTGGCCTGGCATGGCGTGGACGCGCCCTGGCATATTTATAACATCATTCAATTCGCGAAAAATCAAGGGCTACAAATGCCCGGCTTCGCGGGCATGCCTTTGAAAAATTACCATGCCTTTGCCGATCTGCTGCTGGGCGGTCTGGCCCATTTGGGCGGGCTCAATCCCTGGCATCTTTATTTCCGCATTGCTCCTTTCTTTTATTCCGTGATGCTGGCCGGCCTCACCTTTTTGGTGACCTTGACCTGGAAGAAAGACAAAACCGCCGCCTATTTGGCCGCCATGATGATGGTGGTGCTTTCCAACTTTGGCTATGTCCTGTCGCTTTTGTTTCCGGAAAAACATTATTTTCTGTGGGACAACCTGTTCTGGGTGGCGCCGCCTCTGACCCATTTGATCAATCCGGCTACATCAAGTTCCTATTTATTTTTTCTGGCTGGATTTTGGAGCTTTCTCAAATGGATGGAAACCAAAAAAGCGGGGTATTTGCTTACCTTGGGTTTGGTGTGGGGATGCCTGCCGGGGTTTAAAATTTACGCCGGACTGCTGGTGGCCCTGGGGCTCTTAACCACCGGCGTCATTGACCTGCTGGCACGCAAGGATATGAAGGTCTTAAGCGCAGCATTGGCAGTACTGCCGTTGCAGGCCTGGATTGTACTTCCCGGATTGAATACCTCCGGGAAATTGATTCATTTTTTGCCGGGTTACAACCTGGGCACCATGCTGGTGGCGCCGGACCGGTTGAATCTGATGAGCGCGCAGAGCCTCAAAGCCCTCTACCTGCACGATCCGGTGGTGGTGGTCCTGCTCATGCTGCTGTTGTTGCTGGTGTTTCTGGTGGGGAACCTGGGCCTGCGCGTGATTGCCCTGCCGTCCATGATCAGATCGGTGGTGCGTTTGAAGCAGTGCGATCCTTTTATGCTCCTAGCCGCGGTGATCAGTCTGGGTGGTTTGGCGGGGGCTGTTGGTTTTGTACAGACCGGTTTGCGCTGGAACACGGTCCAGTTTTTCCAATATCCCATGGTCCTGTTGACCATTATCAGTGCTGTACAGTTGTCCGGCTGGCTGAAAGATAAAATGCCGCTCCGTCAAGGCATCATTCTTGGGCTCTTTTTTGCCTTGGGACTGCCCGGAACCATCCAAGCCTTTCATGCCATTACCTGGAAAACCACAGTGGGCAGGGACGTGCTTCAAGCCATGACCTGGTTCAAGGAAAAGGTTCAACAGGACCGTGCCGTCATTTTGAGACCCCTGCCTGAGAATATACGCAGTGACGCAGGTTTTGCCCTTTGGTTGCACGGCCTGAAACGGGGGCGGTTGACCTCACTCTCCGGGCTGCGCCAGGAGGCACGCCAAGCCTTGGCCGATGCCCGAGGATCTTCCACCACGGCCAGGGGGCAGTTGCAGGAAACAGCCACCACCCTGGAGGAGATCGACACTGCCATTATTGCGTCTCTCTCAGGACACAATACCGCCCTTGAGGACTTGCGGCGGGCGTCTATTATGGGTTATCCCGTGGTGGCCAGAGCCAAGCAAGTTCGTGCTTTTTACAGTCAGGACAATGTGGTGCAAGCCAGGCAGTTTCTTGAGCAACTGGACATCAAATATGTTATTCTTTATACCAATCAATCCCTGCCCTATGATCCGGCGGGCGTGCCATTGAAGGAAATTTACAGAAATCAATCCCTGGTGATCTACAATTATTTAAGTTCTGGAGGATGGTGACCGCATGCTGAAGCGTTTTTATAAAGGCTATATCCCAGTGCTGCTTATAGCCCAGGCGGCGGCATTGGCCTATTGGTGGAATTGGTTTGATGGGACCGTGTTTAACCATGGAACCTTGTTTGACTTTTTTCTCAAACTGGTGGCGCTGGGCGTGTTGCTTGGTCTTTGGCATTATGCGCTTACCCTGGGCGGCAGGCGTTGGGGCGGATGGGATACTGAAGCCGTGGCCCGCCAGGATGCACTGTCCGGCCTGCCCCTGATAGGTCTGGCCCTGTTGCCGCTGGTGTCGCCGTGGGTAGCCCATTGGACCGCTGTTTTTCCCATGAAACTGATTTCTTATGTGTGGCTTCCTTTCTGGCCCCAAAGCCGGCTTTTGGGTTCAGGGGCCTACACGTCCCTCATGTTGGGCGGTCTGTTGATCATGGGAACCATCTTCTGGAAAACCGCCGTGATCTTAAAGAATGTTTATGCTCATAATCTCAAGGCATTTTCGCCGAGTAAATTATTTTTACTGGGCGCGGTGATTCTGATGGCCTGGCTCTCCTGGCCGGCCGTGACCGCGCTGCCCAATCAGGGCGAAATTCAGCAACTCCTGGTGACCCAGAGTTTGTCCTTTGATACAGCCTTTCATGTGGATGGCGTCCTGGGCAGGGCTGATTATTACAGTTTTTATCCCAGTCAGAGCATTGAGTTCAATGGCTACAATGACGGGTTGCAACGGTTGTTTCTTCCCGTGGCGCCGGGCATGCCTTTGTTGTTTATGACCTTCTTCCTGACAGCAGGCCGATGGTTTGCCGCCGTGCTGGTCATGGTCTTCGCCGCCGGGGCTGCGGCGCAATTGTTCGGGTTGTGCCGGGACGTGGGCTATGATGACCAAACGTCCTTTTGGGCCTGGCTGCTGAGTTTGTTTACAGCGCCGTTGCTGCTTTACGGCTATCAGCTTCTGGAAGTCACGGCTTCCGTATTTTTCTTAACCTGGGGGCTGCGGATGGCGCTGAAGGTGACCAGAATCAGCCGGTCCGAAAGTGTGGCCGCTGCCGCCGGCGTGGGCTTTATCAGCGGGCTTATCTGGCTGGGCGGGATCAGGTTTATCGCGCCTTCACTGATCCTTCTGGGACTGTTGGCTTATAACCTGTGGCGGGTCAAGCACCTGGGCGGGCTGATGGTCACAGCGGTCACCATGTTCATTCCTGCGTTTTTTGCTTATAAATTTTTTATTTCGGTTTACAGTATTTTTTACTTTCATCCTGTCTATCACTTGAACTGGCCCTGGATGGCGGGATTCTGGACCAACCTGATGGCCATGGTGGCCGACCGTGGCGCAGGGGTGCTGTGGTCCGGTCCGGTATGGCTGGTTGGTTTGGCGGGCACCATTGGCCTTGCATTGGAAAAAGATAAACGGTTGCCGTCTCTCATCGTTCTGGCCTTGGTGGCGGCTTTAATGATCTTCGGTTTGATCATGCCTGATCCGCGGGCGGAAGGATCGAGTTTTAACCGGGTGCTGGGATCAGTATTGCCTTTGACTGCCATCGGCTTGGCGGCCATCATCAGTCGCGCCGGCCGGGAGCAATGGTTATCCAAACTTCTCAAGGTTACCGGCTTTTGGAGTGTGGCGGCGGCAATGCTCATGACCATGCTGCCACCTTTGGCCAGGGAAACGGTTAGAGTCAAATTGGCCGGCGTGCTTCATCTTTCCTTTCTCTACAATTTGTTGCCTGATTTTGGCGGCACCCCAACGCTTGTCCAATGGCTGACAGGCTTTCTTTTCTGCTTGCTGGTGGTTTATGGCATTTACCTGACCGTGGAGCGGATGCAGCCCGTCAGGCGGGATACATCTCGGCTCATGAAGGCCTGATGGTATGATCGGGTTTACCATCCTTTTTACGTTGTGATGATCAGATTATCTTCTTTAAAACGGCAAGGGTTGGCATTGGCCGGGGCTTTGGCCTGGACCGTTTTTTTTCTGCAATGGCTGAAGCAGGCCGATCAGGCCATCTTTGTGCCGCAGGGCCTCCTTTGGGGGATTTTGCCGCTAATCTTGCTAACCCTGCTTTTCTCAGCTTATCTGGGATGGGTGCAAGTGCTGCTTAAGCAACTGCCCCTGGCTCGCGCAATCCAAAGAGGCCTTTTGGCCTTGACGGGTGGTTTGATCCTTTGGCCTGCCTTGGGCCTGGTGACCATGCCTTTTTTAATATCAGCTGGGAGCCGCTTGAACCTGGACGTGCTGGGGCATTTATCTATTCCTTTCACCTTTGGAATCATCACCCTGATGCCTGGAACCTATGTAGCCCTGCTTTGGCTTGGGCCAAGCTGGATCGGCTTGTTGCTTATCGCTTTTGGACTGGCTGGGAGCAAAAGGTTGTTCCTGGGAGGCCCATCGTCCCTGCCGCAAGCGCGCTGGTTATTAACCGCCGGCATGCTGCTGTATCTGCTCATGGGACTGTGGACCACTCTGGTTTATCCTCCCACTGGTGACGAACCGCACTACTTGATGATAAGCCAGAGCCTGTGGCAGGATCATGATCTGGATTTGACCAATCAAATGGTCAGGGCCAGTTTTCGGCAATTTTATCCGGTGGAGCACCTGGATTTCCATCACACCCCCACACCCAGCGGCCAGTTGATTTCCAAACATTTTCCCTTGTTGTCCCTGCTGATGTCCCCCCTGGTGGCTTTGGCAGGCCGTTTTGGGGCAGTGATGCTGATCATGGCCAGCGCCTCCTTGCTGGCTGTGCTGCTGCGCGCCCTGGCCATGCTCTGGACCAATGATTACCATACTGCCGATCTGGTATGGCTGCTGGTTTTGGTGACCGTGCCCCTGGGCATTTATTTTGACCTGATATTTACGGAGCTGCCGGCCATGGCGGTTTTTTTAACCGGCTTGCTGGCTTTTTATAAAGGCCGGGGGAGGTGGTCGTGGCTGCTGCTGGCCGCAGCCTGTCTGCTGCCGTGGTTTTATCCCAAGTACATCCCTTTGTCTTTGGTACTGGGGATCTTGCTGGTGGTGAGCCTGAGAAAGCACCCTTGGCAATTGGTCATCATGATGGCGCCGGCCGTGCTTACGGCCGCGGCCTACACCATTTTTTACCGGCACTTCTACGGCCTGACGGTGAGTCAAAATCCATATGGCGCTTTTCATCCTCTGTTATCCTGGCGTGGATTAGGTAATGCCCTGGGACTGCTGGTGGACCGCGATTTCGGCTTGGTGCCCTCGGCGCCCATGCTGGTGCTCGCCGTGGCGGGCCTGAGGCAGCTTAAAAGTTTAAAGGCATCGGCCTTTTGGATCATTTTGGCCGTGGGCGCGGCTGAGTTTTTATTGTATAGTCTTTTCGATGATTTTACGGGCAGTGCGGCCATCTGTTCACGAAATTTTCTGCCCGCACCGGTGGTGCTGTTAATTCCCGCGGTGATGGGACTCAAACAATGGTGGCTGGCAGGCGGGTGGAAAAAAACAGCAAGCCTAATCCTGCTGTTTTTAACCACGGCCCAAGTGTGGCTCTGCGCAGCCTGGCCCATGCTGCGTTATCTGGCGCCCAAGATCAAACTGTATGCCATGATCGGTTTCAGTCCCAGCCTGTTTCCCAGCCTGGCCGACGGCATGACAGCAGGGGAGATGGTGTGGGCAGCGGCCGGGTGCATGGTGATCATGGCTGCCTTGGCCCAGGCGGAATGGTCTGTTTTCTTTAGAAAGAACAAACCGGATGGGCTCGATCCTGGTCAACCCTTGTAAAGATTTTTCGAAAGTCTGGTAACTAGTTCCTGTTGCGGATTGGGTACAATACCCATGCCGGCTTTTCGGAAAATTTGTCTTTCCGCAACAAGAACTAACTAGTTCGCGTTGCAGATAAATTTATTTTTCAGTTATGGGTTCGCAGTACATACG
>CAYVTN010000109.1:0-8449 GCA_964454395.1 uncultured bacterium
TGTAGATTTAAAAAATTCTCCATAGCTCATGCGCGTGCCGATTTTACCGACTATCTTGCCGCCGCCAAGGATAAACGCGCCAAATCTAAATATGTTGCCTTCGGCCATTTTAGCCATATCCTCGCCCATGCTGGTAAGATGCCCGCCTGTTTCCCGCAACGGCGCCCAATTGCCATGAAGCAGCCCCTCGGCACCTTGCATGGCAAACGGCAGTATGAATCCGTGGAGTATTTCCGACTGAACACCAAGGTAGGTGGCCGACCCCACCACCGACTTCAACACAATGTCCCCCCAGGAATCCTGGCTGTTAAAATTAATCCATTTTTCAAAATGAGCCATGCGCTGGCTGCCATGATACTGCTCACCCCATGCTGATCCCTGGTAAGAGGCCTGATTGCCTGTCAACATTCCTAAATTCTTGCCGGTTATGTCCGCCAGACCGGCGCCATTAATCAACATAAATCCCCGGGCAGACGCTTCATTTATCACACGCGACAGCCCATAATCAAAATACGCTTTTGCTTTGCTAAACCAACTATCCCCGCCGCGGCTATCCATCCATGCCCGCATATTATCCGCAGTTGCCAATCCCTTGCGGGCGTCAATAGCCAGCTGATCTTTAAGCGCGAAAGAACTTCTGATGGGTTCGGGATTAGATATGGTCAAATGATTCCTTGTTCCATCCACTACTTGTCCCCTCATCTGGCCTTCATACCCCAAATAGCGGTCATTATAAATAACGTCTTTAGCCACGACACGGCCTTGGCTATCGAATTTTTCAACAATGCTGCCGCGGAAGTCTAAACTAGGCAATTCCAAGGCATTACTCGATGTCAGGTCACGTGTATAAGCCGACCCAATGGCATCCCCGGAAAGATGAAGCGTTCGTACAGGCAATGTCCGTTCGAGCAAGACAGCCTGGTTTTCTGGCTTATCTTTAGTAAAATAGGCTGTAATGTCTTCTCGGCCCAATAAGGTCCTTGCAACCGAATTAGTTGCGTTAGCAACCCAATTGTTTATTTTATCCCCAGTACTTAATTCATTATCTATCTGGTAACTGTATTTAATTCCCTGATGATCAGTTAACTCAGCGCTGGTGAGCACCAATTGGCGGTCACCGTTTAGTCCGGCGCTAAATTGTATGTCTGTTTTGTTTGTTTCCCCAGGCAATGTTGCCCGGCCGCTGCCTGAGAGCGACAACTCCGGCATATCACCGGTCCAATCAAGATTGGCGTGATACACATCGCCGGAAGTAAAATCAACCGTCACATCGCCCAGGTGCTGTATTTTTCCGCTCTGGTCCAGCACGGTGATGCCGCGCGCGACGTCTGCCCGGCTGTCATCAAGGAAGCCGCTACCGCCGATTCGTTCCAGTTCTTTTGGCGTCAGCGCTGTGGAGAGCAAGCGCATGCCGCCATTACCGTCTTCAACATAATAGCCCTGATTATTATCCATGCCGATCCGCTGTCCGGATTTAACATCATAGAATTCTCTGATCTTACGGCCGGCAAGGGCTGTTTTGGTTTCTGTGACATTGCCTCCCACATTATATTGCAGTCCATCAATCACCATACTGGCAGGCTTAGTTTCTGTTTCAACTTCAATTGGAATGCCGCTGCTGATCGTTTCCTGATGCAGATTGGCGCGGGCCAAACGCAGGTTATCCGGTTGCTGCACCCATCCTTCGGGAACATTGTACTCATTGCCATAGGCATCGCTGGCTGTCAGCTTATTGGTGCTTACATCACGGGTCATGGTCAGCCTCGCCCCAGGCACGGTTACCTTGGAACCGTCAACCTCAATGGTCTGGGTTTCGCTGCTCCTGGTTCCGGCAAATTCATAACGCAGCTCCATCACCTTGTCATGCTCAACAAAGGTGTTGCCTTTACTGTTGCTGGCTGTCCTCGGGCCGTAAGCATCTGGCCCGCCTTCGCTGCAATGGATCACCGATCGGCTTGGCAGGAGCATTTCGCCGCCAACCTCACGGTACTTGTTGTCAGCCTGGCTCCTCAATTCGGGCTGATTCTTATGGTCAATTTCATAACTATCGCCGTTTCTGGTGGTCACGGTTCGCCGTCCATCCAAACCGGTGAGTGGCAGAACCAGCTCGTTGTTGATGTTCATATAGCCGGCATCGGCCGTAAATAGAGGATTGGCTTCCCATTCCAAATTCGTCGCGTCCAATGCGCCCAAATAGACGTCCCCGCTTCTGGTAGAGGCGGTACGCGTGCCTTTGTCATCGGTCATGCCAAGAACCCTGTCGCCGTTAATATAGGTAAATGCTGAATCGGCCCAGCTTTTTTGCTGCCAAGTACCATTCGCATTTTGCTCCCAACGGTCGCCATTGGCTTTGGCAAATGTCCAAGGACTGCCTTCAATGTTGACCCGTGACTGTCTCCCCAGCTCGCCATCGACCACCGAATAGTCCGGTGCCATGATCGTAACCCTGTTACTGCTCATGCCGTCAGCGGAAAAAACCCATCCGTCACCATTAGCGGTATTAAAGCGCCATGGAGCATTATCGCTCCCCAAATCCCGGGTCGACTGCACAATTTCATTGCCCTGGGTATCCCAGCGATGCTCGGCAACAGGCGCAAACCCCTTTTCCTGTTCGCTAAAGGTTGTTTGATACTTGGTAAAGGTCCAGCCCGCATTATCAATCAAAAGCGACCGGCTCATTTTAACCCTGGTCGTAATGCCGTTCACTGTTTTATCTTCGTATGTAAACTCCGCAACAGGCTTATACTCACCTTCCGCATTTTGTTCATATTGAACATCACCCACCTCTGCCCTGCCGGGTGCGTTGGCCTCCAGACCGCGATAAACATCGGCTTTTACCTTCTTGCCGTCTATTTCTATGGTATCCTGCTGCTTGCTTGCCGTGGCCCGAAGCTTTCCATCCACTTCTTGCGTGTAAAGTGTTCCTTCGTGACTACCGCTCCAGGCAGACCCTTCTTCCGCAGGCCTTGACATAACTAATTCAATAGCTTGTCCTGCTCCAGTTGGCCCTGAGCGCAGTTCACGATATGCATTAAGCGACCAAAGCGCCTGGCCGCCTTGCTGGGCCAGTTCATACTCCCGGCTCGGACCATCAAACCCGCCTAAAGTATCGCTGTCCGTGACCACCCGGGTGATCATGCCATGCTCGTCACGTTGAGTGACGATATAACTTTTGGTATGCTCTTGTTCCTGACCAATGATCAATTTCCCCTCAACCTTGGTACCAGCTTCATCAACATGCCCCAGTTGGGGCAATACAAAAGTAATATCCCTGGTATTATGCCTTGTCTCTATGACCTGCTGGCCGCTGCTCGCGCCGCCTTCAGTCGGCAGAAGTCTCTGCCCTTGCGCGCTCAAGAGTTTGACCTCGCCGGAATTGCTGGTAAGCCTGATGGTAATAGTCTTTTGATCACCCTCCCCTGATCGCATTATTTCATAAGTCCCTTTTTTTCCACTGTAACCCGGGTCCCCAGATGCCAACGGTTGAATAGCAGGCAACCTTTCGCCGGTTTTGGAATTTTTATTCCAAACAAGGTCGCTCTGGTTATCCAGTAACAGTTTGACACCCATAGTTGGATCATAAACAACCGCAGATACTTGTTTGCTGTCTTTAAACTGCGTCTGGCCCACAAGGTTTTCCGCAGCGTCATGCCGTGTTAAGCGGTGCTCCGCTATTGTTGTGCCGTCTGCTCCAAAAACAAACCTATCCCTATCGCTTCCATATTTATCATAGGTATGCTGATGAAACGGCTGATTATCCCGATAGTCTGCCTGTGCGAAATAAGCTTCCTGGTTTTGATCCGATGGATCAGCATACTGGATATAGACCACGCCATAGTCACCTTGGGCCGATGATGCTTGATCGGCGATAATTAAATTCCCACCGCTGGTTTCGTAAACCGTCCGGCCTTGCAATTTATCGGCTAATGCGTTTACTTTGACGGTTTGGCCAAACCGGCCGAATAGATAATCTCGAACATTATCAATTTTTAGAGTGTCCGTACCGTCGCTGTTTTTTGGCATACCATCTGCACCGATAAACGCTTTGGGCAGTTCGGTCAAACTATCGCTGCCTGGCCGCAAATCCGTAACTGCTCCGCTTGGTTTGGCGGACAGGTCCGAGGCTGTTTCCTGAAGCTTTTCCGGAAGTGAAACGGAAATATCGCGTGCCACCAGTGAAGGCGTTTCTTTAGATACCAGATCAGAATACTTTAGGTTAACATCAAGCTGAGGAGCAGTAAGTGTCTCACCAGTTACCGGCGCAACAGAAACTGGCACCTTCACTTTATCAGAATAGGGAATACTTGTAAGATCCAGCTTGGGGGTATCGATTTTCTCATCAATTACTGTCATATCTTCGGAAGGCTTGATATCACCAACAGCTGCATCTAAAACCGTTGCCAGATCGGCATTTTGTTTTGAGGCCGGGGTATACATTGGTTCTGCCGCCATGGCTGAACCAATGACAAAATTCAACACCGGCGTCAACGCTCCTGCTATTCCTTTTCAGGGATCAGGCAGAACAGCGCCAGCCCCGGCCTGTGCTGAATCCATATAACTTACTTTTAGTGGCGATTCAGGAATATCAAGGTTGGCCACATTCAGTGTCTCCACGGGCAAGGCAACCTTTTCCCCTGCCGGGGCGTTTAGATCCACGTTAACCGAATATTGCTGAGCAGTCGGATTTGATGCGCGCTCAGTAATGTCCGTCTTAGGTGTCTCTGCAACTGGTACCGAAGCTGCTGCCGGTTGTTCAACCGGTGCCGTATTCGGTTCGGTCTTAACTGCCGGTACTGTTGGAGCCTTTGTGGCTGGATTGAGTGCATCAATTGCTGCCTTGAGCAGTTCAACAGGAACCCCTTTTAATGCCTTACCCGCACCGGTAAGATCAACACCGCCTACTGGTGCTTTCATGGTTTTTAGGTTGGTCTGGGCTGCGCCCTTTGCCGGCAGCTTGCTTTTGCCACCCTGCTGCGTATGCCTTACCGGCGGTTTGGGCCGGTTATCCACGGTTAGTTTGGAATGACCCTGTACCAATTTTCCCGCTTCATTAAACTGTCCGGTTTCAACGGTTTGCAACATTATTTTCCCGATATTCCCGGCTTGTGAAACCGTGGTGGTTCGCTGAATGGCCGTACCGGTCACCGTGCGGTCCACGGCCACTTGCGTGACCGACCCATTGGCGCCGATAGAAATCGTGACTTGCCTGCGCGTCACATTGTCATACCGAACCAGCACGCCGTTGACATCATTGTACTTGGCCATGCTAATGGTCACTTTTTGTTTCACGTCAAAACCAAAGCTTTTCTGCATGCCACCAGTGCTGCTCTTGCCCTTGGATGCGAAAACACGGTAGCCGCTGTTGTTGAAACGGTAACTAATGGCGCTGTTCGTGGTGGACCGGATTTCAAAACCGCCGCCCACCTGGCTGAAGCGGTATCCCAGGGAGGCGCCCTGACTCTGCAGGGCTTTCAGACTGTCACTGGTCAGCTGGCCCTGACTGTCATAGGTGAGGCTCAGGGTTTGACCGGTCTTCTGGTCCTTAAATTCATTGAGGTGGAGCTCGGAACCTTTGAGCTCGCCATTCTCATAGTAGGCGGTATGGGTGGCCTTGCCGTCCGCACTTTTCTGAGTGAGGGCAAAGTGGGCCGGATCGCCATTGACAAAATCAAAGATCTTGCCGTCGTCCAGGAAGGCCTGGCTGAGCTGACCATCCTTATACTGCGCAATATAGACCTGGCTGTTGCCTTTGTCGAACTCATTCACGCCGGCCGTGCGATAATTGCCCGATTCGGCATCACCGATAAACAAGGTCTTATTGATCTGATAAACGGTCTGGCCGCTTAAGTTGAGGGCATTGACCAATTTTTGGGCCTGGCTTCTGCTCATACCGGCTTGCACCAGGCTGCCGACCACCTCGCTGCTCAAGGCATTATTGAAAGTTTTGACTTGCGAGCCGTCAAGGTCCATGGGCTTGCCATTCTCGGCAAAGACCAAGGCGTTCTGCCGATTCATGGCCACCAGGGCGGCCGGCTGGTCTCCACCGGTGACTTTCATGATACCCGTAATCTCGCCGGTCTTCATATTAACTGAAATCGCTTGGGACCGACCCTGCGCATCTTGGATAAAGCCGGTGCCCACGCTCTTGCCTTTGACGACCAGCACGCGCTGGGCATCCACACTCTGACCGTCCACTGTCTGGCTGTGCACCAAAACAGAAGTCTGCGTCAGCTTGAGTCCTGATTTAGAAGCGCTGTAAACTTCCACGCTTTTGTTCTGGTCCGCAATAGTCATTTGATTGACCGTGGCTTTGCCCTTGTTCATGGTGACACTCAAGGCCACTGATCCGCCTTGGCCCATGGAAGCTTCGATTTGATAGTTGTCGCCGTTTTTGGTGACCTGGCCCAGGCCTTCAATAGTTTTAGTACCATTTTGGCCTTTGGAGAAAGCCTGTTTCAGTTGGGCGGCCATACCGTCATTGACCATGCTGTTGGTATTGAAGGCCCTGTGTCCGGTGGCGTTGTTGTAGCGCGCGGCCAGAGCCATATTCTGGGGCGTGGCGCCTTTGGTCAGGAGATCGCTTTTAATATAGGTATTCGCTTGCGCCAGGGCCTGCTGATAAGTCCCCCGGCTGCCGCCCGTGGTTTGGCCGGCCGCTTTGAGGGCTTCCACCGTGGTCATGGCCAATGACGCACGCTGGCTGCCCGTCAGATTAAGGCTGTCCGCTTTCTGATAAGCCGCGGTCATGGTCCTGGCGGCCCCGGCGCGGTCAAAAGCATCCATCTGGGTGTTGGCCACGGACACCATGAGGTCCACATTATTGCTGGCAATGGCGGCCTCGGCCATGGTGTTCGTATTCACTTGCTGCGGCGCCACGGTCATGAGATTCATGCTGGTCTTGGCCATGACGGCTGCGGCTTGTTGCTTGTCCTGCATGGACATGCTGCTGTCGGCCTGGCTGCGGGTGTAGAGGGCATTGGCCTGACCATAAGCAGCTGAAGCCATTTGTTGGGACAAGGATTTCACGGCTTGCGTATATTGGGCACTGCCGGGCATGATGCCCCGTTTTCGTAAATTGCCGGCGACAGCGCCATTGTTCATCAGGTTTTGCGGTTTGGCGGCTTCCGAAAGGATCACAGCTTGCTGAGCTTTTTCATCAAGGCCTTCCACCAGGCCGGTCTCCATCAGGGCGCTGAAACGCTGGCCATTGAAAGTGGTGCTGTAAGTGTCATGGGTCTTGGTGAGATTGCCCTGACTGTCCTGCTTATAAATGCTTCTCACATTACCGGCGCTGTCACTGACCACTACCTGGTCCGAGCCTAAAGACTTATAACCCGCCTGGGTCCAGCTGATGCTGACACGCTGTTGCACATCTACAATGGACCCATCGGTATTGGAATAGGTGACCCGGTATCTGTTCCAGTCACTGTCATTGCCAAAAACTTCCTTGGTGGTGGTCCCGGTTTTACCATTAGGCTCGAAGTTATAGGAAAGGAACGTCTTTTGACCATTACCCAGATCCACCTCTTTAGTGATCTTTTCGCCTTCTTGCGGACGCGGGCCCTGCGCAGGCTGGCTGCCATTGGCGGAACCTTTATCCTGGCCGGCAAAAGGATTGGCTGCGCCCGCACCCTGAGCTTGGCCTTCCGTGGCCGCGGCAGAGGTACCACCACCCTGACTGCTACCGGCAGCAGCATTGCCATTGGCCTGATCGCCTTTGGCTTTGGCCGCTGTACTGCCTTGACTGCCGCCATGGCCGCTGGCTTGCCCTTGACCTGCAACTTTGCCCTGGCCCGGTTTGAGATCAGTAGGCGCACCCGTGGCAGCAGCCAGGGGATTAGGCACGGCCTTGGGTTGGGGCTGATCCCCGCTGCGCCGGCCCTCAGAAGAGATGGGCTTGGCATCAGCAATACCTTGTGGTTTTTGCGCGCTCAATCCAACGTCGCTGACTTTGACGCCGGCCTGATTATTGTTGATTTCTGTTTTATGCAGTTCCTGGCCATCGACGGATACTGTGGCAGTGGTGGCATTTTCGGAAGAAGTGGATTGGGTCAGGGTGGTGGTCACAGCTTCGCCATTGACCATGGTGGACATGGCCACCCGGGTTTCCATTTGTTGTGTGGCCGTGTTCATGCCTGTCATCTTAACGGTCAGCACTTCCGCACCATAATTATTGGTGGTGGCCGTCACATCCACTTTGTAATTGTCACTCACCGGTGCATTGGCACTCTTCAGATCATTGACCAGATTTTGCACCTTTTCCGATGATTTATTAACCTGATCGCTGGAGGCGCCGGACAGCATGGATTGGGGCTGGCTGTTGGCCGCAGCTGCATAGATAGCCGGCAACTGGCCGTTGTCGATCTGCTTAATCTGGCTCATGGCTTCATTCATGGTCGGATTGGTGTTTTCCCCTTGACCACTGTTATCCCCATTGCTGTTATTGCCG
>CAYVTN010000110.1:0-8447 GCA_964454395.1 uncultured bacterium
CCTACGGCGAGGGCAACGAGGATAGGGATTACGTGGTGAGCACCAGTTATTGGCGTCAGTTGGGTGTGGATGTTGTGAATCAGGACCAGCCCAACAATCTATACGAGGGTGACCGTGTGGATGCGTCCTTCAAATATAAAGACGATCTGGTGCTGCGCGGAGGATATGCCAAGACGGATGTTCCGTGGCAGGGCGACACCTATACCTCCACGCCGCACAACAAGGCGTTCAAACAGAACTATTACCTGGATGGAGCCTATACTTTGAAGCTGGATGAGTATTCCAAGCTTAATCTGCGCCTGGAAGATACTTACGGAGCGGAATGGAAAATTCGCCAGGACCAATACAACATCACCCGCACCAAAATCAAAACGGCCGGCGATCTGCCGCCGGGAGCCGCGCTCATTTTCAGCGATTCAGGCCAAATCTCCCTGGCTCAGGACGCCGTGGGCGGGTATTACATAGGACTCGATGACTTTCTGGGTTTGGCTGATGGGAGCAAGATCCAGCCCGGGTTTATTACAGCCGGTCCGCTCAATGAAGCGGTATTCGAAGGCCAGTGGAACCTGTCGTGGCCCAAAGACAATTTCCTGTTGGCAGGCGTCAATTTGACGCACACCATGTCCTGGGGCGATTATTTTTACACGGATACAGTGGAGGACAAAAACTACGCGGCCTTCCTGCAGGATGAATATCATCCCCTCGAGAATCTCATCGCCTTGGGTGGGGTGCGCTTTGATTACAATTCCAACTATGGCGCCAACGTGAGCCCGCGGGGAAGCCTGATCTATTCGCTGCTTCCCAACCTCAGGTTCAAGGGGCAGTACGGAAGCGCGTTCAGGGCGCCCTCCCTGTTCGAGCGTTATACCGACCAGAATTATGGAGTGTACATCGTCACCGGCAACAAAAAGTTAAAGCCCGAAAAAATCCAGCAAAGCGAAGTCTCGGCCGAATATGATCTGGGAAAATGGCTTCAGGCCAAAGCAGGGTACTATTACTGGGAAACCAAAGATGAGATCCAATTTGATTATACTCAGGCGCCATTGTATGTATTTTCCCCGGATCTCAGTTATATCAGCCCTTTGCTGCCCTCCGGGCCCGGGCTGCTTTACGTCACGGATTTGAACAACGCCCCTTCCGTAGTCTCGTGGGCCAATGCAGAAAGCCGGATTGGACACGGCTTGGAATTGGAGAGCACCATTCGTCCGTTGCCCTATACCCAGATCAAGCTCAATTACAGCCGTTTGCAATTATATTCGTACGGCAATTATACAGGGACACAAGATCCCTACTGGAATCAGGGCAGTGGCGACCTGATGAATGCCACGCTTTCGTTCAACTATGAAAATCTTTTCTTTGTCAATGTTTACGGTCATGTGACGCACCTGCCTACCCTGGATATCGTGCCCGGCACCGCCAACACCGCTTTACAACCATGGCTGGCCCAGTATGATGTGAGCGTGGGGGGCAAGTACCATGACCTGGGCCTGACCCTGTCGTGCTTCAATATTTTTGAGAACCCCACCTACTATGATCATTTGCACAAAGCGTATGTGAAGGGCCGGCGGGTGGTCAGGTTAAGCACGGATTATACGATTCACTTTTGATGCACGGTCTCGCGCGGGCAGCAGCCGTTGTGTGTGCTGTTTGACCGTGAAGCCGCTCTGTAACTTCGGGGACGACCCCCAAAGTTATTATGCGCGAAACGGAGAAAGATGCAGCCATTGCAAAATATGGGCGCGGTGTATCCGTAGCTGGCGGAATAGAACGATGCTGATCAGGGTCGCAACTAGCATCAGTGGTGTAAAAATGGGACAGGGTCCCTTTTGTTGCATACCCGGAAAGGGTTTCAACCCCCGATTCCTGTTAAGGATGAACGGCGAGGCGAGAACACGAGGGGTTGGGTTACTTGATGTCCGCATCCCCGGGACGGGCGGAGAGGGGCTTGCGTTGAGGTTTGTTTAGTGCAGTTTCGACCGCGGCAAAAGCGATGTTTAAGAAGCATTTCTCCACGTGAAACATACAGCGATTGCACAGCCCCTGGATCGTAAGTAAAATATTTTTCAGTTTTTCCTGATCAAGTTTTTCCGTTATGTTCGCGGGTATGTTCTGCGGTATAAATGTTTGTACAACCTTTTCGGAATTTTTGTTGTACTGATTCAGTATATAGCGGGCATAGCCGACGGGACATTTCATGAAGTCGTTGCATATTAAAGCGTTGTTTCTGCGGGGGCAGCCCATACAGATGCTCTGGAAATCGAAAAGAGCCCGGCCGATATCCCCTGAATTAAATTCCCGGTTCTCTGCGCTCATGATGGGAACCTCAAGATGGTTTTGGGAACATTGGCAAGAATATCCTTGTATATCCGGAAAGTCAGTTCGCTGATATCGGTTTTAATCATGCAGTAGCCGTTCATCCCGCCGCTGTCTATTAACATTTGCATCATGGGAGATTTTTCCGCCAGCAAGTGCAAGCCTTGCTGGACATGGGGATGATTAAAATCTTCGAGTATGCCCGCCCGGCCGACAGCACAAACATCGACGGAATCGTCCAAGGGCGTCCTTTTGGAAAAGATGCCCAGGGAAACCCTGTTGTTATCCCTGATTTGCTTAATTTTTTCCGAGTCTCCATGGGTTATGAAATAAAAAAAATTTAAATCTTCCGTGCAGGCAAAAATGATGGTGCGCGTGTAAATTTCTTCGCCTTTATATGAATTAAAGAGGGCAAACATATTTTTTTTAAGTTCAGCATGAATCGCAGCGCCACTGTAATCATTGCTTTGGACGGCATCAGGCATCAGAGAACTCCTTTCTGGGCAATTAATTTGCTCAACTTCGGCCAAGTTGTCAAAGTTGAGTAAATTTACCTTCATACTCAGTATCGACCACAGGGTAAAGAAGGTTGAATCCAAATACGCCCCCCTTTAGGCATGGTGGTTTGATATCAAGCACCCCAAATTTTAAATAGCACAGCCACCGACCTTCCAAACAAAATTAATGTATTTTATGTTGTGTTTTATATGATACAAAATAAGGCTAAATTGTATTATGAGGAATACAAAAGAAAACTTCTGGAAAACTAAAGCGAATGCCGGCCGGCTGCCGGGAGTAGGGAACTCCACCCCGTCCCGTTAAGGCTTATAGTTTATAATTGAAAGAAGCGGTAGGAACAATGAAACCATTTAAGGATTTTAAACGTTTAGGCCTTAGAGTAAAAATCGGTGTCAGCTACGGGGTTCATTTGGGGTAATTGTTGGGGATAGGCCTATTGACAAGCTGCCGGTTTTTTGATATATGTATGTGCAAGCAAAGGAGATGATGGGCATGACAACGTTGGCCAAGGATCTTTTACACGGCTGCTTATACTTTACAGCCAATTCTTTAGCCAGAACTGTAACCAAGATGGCGGAAGAAGAGTTTAGCAAAATCGGCTTTTCGCCTTCCACGGGATTTATCTTGTTGTTGGTAAGCGAGCAGCCCGGAATTTCCCAGAAAGAACTGGCCGAGTATATGGACCTGGCCCAGTCAACGATAAGCCGTTTTACCGACACCTTGATTTCAAAAGGCATGGTTGAGAAAAATAGCCAAGGCCGTAATATCTTAATTGTACCGACCAAAGCCGGAATGGAAAAAAAGGAGTTGATTCAGGAAGTTTGGAAGAATCTTTATCGCCGCTATAGTAAGATTATTGGTATAAAAGAGGGCAATGACTTGACGGCATCCATTAACCGCTGTTGCATGGCCTTCCAAGAGGAAGAATAAAAAAATTTAGGCTAAAAATTGCATGTACATGCAAACTATGGATAGGGAGGAGCGGCCAAGGGCCGGCACACGCCAATCGCGGTAAAACCCATTCCAGTGTTGTTAGCGTCTGTATCTGGATGATCTGCGGTTTTTGTGCAGATCATCCAGATACAGACGCTTATCCAGCGCCGCTGGGTTAATTCAATAGTCCGTGAAAGGAGGAAAAAAAATCAGTTTTAACCTGGAACAAGTTTTGAATCTTAAAAATATCATAAAAAAAGGAGATACTAATGAAAATCGGAATTTTGGGAACAGGCATGGTTGGCCAAACGTTGGCAGATAAGCTGAGTGAAGTGGGTCATGACGTTTTAATTGGAACCAGAAATGTTGAGAAAACCATGGCGCGTACCGAGCCGGATAGTTATGGCAATCCGCCTTATAATGTTTGGAGCAAGGACCATCCTAAAGTGAAGCTGGTAACTTTTGCCGAAGCAGCTCAGGGTGAAGTGATTATCAATGCCACTACGGGGTTGGTATCCATTGAGGTTTTAAAAACAGCCGGCGAGGATAATTTGAGCGGAAAGGTGTTGATGGATATTGCCAATCCGTTGGATTTTTCCCAAGGGATGCCTCCATCATTGGGTATATGCAATACCGATTCCTTGGGCGAGCAGATTCAAAAAGCATTTCCAAAAACCAAAGTGGTTAAAACACTGAATACCATGGGTGCGCCTGTGATGGTCAATCCCGCGGCAGTTGCCGGGGGTGATCATGATGTGTTTGTAAGCGGCAATGATGAAGACGCCAAAAACCTGGTCTCCGGTTATTTGAAGGAATGGTTTGGATGGAAGCGCGTCATTGACCTGGGCGACATAACCACCGCTCGCGGTACTGAAATGCTGCTGCCGATTTGGGTGAGATTGTGGGGTAAATTACAAACGGCTATGTATAATTTCAAGATTGCCCAATAACCGTTCCTCATTAAATTCTGCATCTGAAAGACCGTCGCCTATTGCAGAAGCGGGTTTCAAACCCGCCCTGCATGGGGACGGCTGGACAAACAACCAAGGAGTAACATCATGAAAATTTTAGCAATTGCCAAAGCCAAAGCAGGAAAGACTCCGGAGGATTTAGGACCCTACCGGGTGGCAGAAGCAAAACATGCCTGGGAACTTTACAAGCAGGGCGTTTTTCGGGAATTATATTTTCGCACAGACGCCCCCGGTGTGGTCGTGGTAGCGGAATGCCAGGACATTGAAGCAGCCAGGAAAATAACGGCAACCTTGCCCATGGTGGAGGCGGGACTAATTGATTTTGATTATATGGCGCTTGGCGCTTTTGTAGCTTTTGAAGACTTGCATACCCAAAAATAATAGAACCCTCATGGATCTTTTTATTTGATCAACAAGGAACGATCCGTCAAATCGTCCAAGGTCGTGCCAACCGTCGTGGTGGCAACGATGATGGCCCAGTCCAAAAAGGGATGAAAACACTTGGCCCTGATCTGGGCCGCCACGGTGATTAAAAAGATGGCCGCAAACATGACGGGCTAAGAAGGCATCCCAACTGCAGGGACAGGGATACAGCATCACTTCCGGTTTCACCAAAGGTGGTGGCGACGATCTTGATGATCCAAAAAATCAGGATGACTTGGGGGATCTTGCTTAATGGTTCCTTGGACTGCTAAATCTGTGGAAAAAGTTCGGCGCAGTTTTTGGCGCCTATAAACCAATTTTCCTTATTCACTTCCTCAACGATTACAGTGACAGCTTCGGATTTGCAGCCGATGGTCGACACCACGGCATTGGTGATGGAATCGGCCAAAGCTTTTTTAACTTCCTGTGGTCTTCCTTTCCAAACTTCAACGCGAACGATCGGCATGGGTTTGATCCTCCTTTTGATTTCAATCATTAACCTGTTTGTTTTCCCAAGCGTCAATAGAGCTCGTGTTTCCCGGCGGGATTGAAAAATAACGTACACCTAATAACGGCGCATTCGCAAGGGAAAAAGTAGCCGCGGGCACAGGGCATCGTTTTGAGCCGTTCCCTGCAAAGACCAACGGGTATGGTACAATGAAATCCATCAGTTGGAAGTTGATGTTGCAGAAAAAAATAAAAAAAAAGAAAGGAATTCGGATGTTTCTTGTCAAACTATTAAAGAAGGAGAAGAAGGAAAAATAGCGGGTATTGCGCCGGACATTGTTTGCCAAATGTGGCGGGCTGCAAAAGTCTCCGCATGTCCGTTTGAGCGGACCGGGGATTCACAAGAACATACCGGCGCTGCCGGTGGAAGGAGCTTACGTTCATGCGTTATCGTTTGGTTTATGGTTTCATCATTTTTTCCCTGATCAGTCCGGGGTTGGTTTGTGCCCACGGTCACCGGCATCCACGATCCGGCTACGGCCACGGCCGGCCCGGTTATGGTCATACCGTCTATAGAGAGGGTTATTCGGACCGGGGCTACCGGCAGGAAGGGTATTATGAACCATTCGCCAGCGGTGGTTACGGCGGGCCGGGCGTGCGGATGGCCATGTTCAACCACCACAGTGAATGCTTGGTGGGCGGCCGGGCGGGCTGGATTATAAACCACCGGATGATTCTGGGGGTGGCCGGCTATGGCCTGACCACCAACACGCTCCAAAGCGTGGTGGGCGGCCGGACCAGGACTTTAGGGCTCGGCTATGGCGGCGTGGATTTGGGCTATGTTTTCATGCCGCGCGCGCCCATGCATGTCAGCTTTCAAGTCCTGATCGGCGCAGGAGGCGTGGGTTACGATTACCGGACAGGCCAGGTCACCGCCAGCGGTGATCCAATCTGGAGCACGGAAAGCAGCAGCTTTTTTGTGACCGAGCCCATGTTCTACCTGGAATTAAACCTATCACCCTGGGTCCGGCTGTGCGCGGGCACCGGCTATCGCTGGGTGCAGGGCGTGGACGCTTCCCGGGTAGGTCTGGATTCCCGGGCCTTGTCGGGCGCCAATGAAGAAGTGCTGCTGAAATTCGGTTTCTTTTAAACCACTCCTTTATAAAGCGGCGGTTGCGGATATGATAAAGCTGAAAATGAAAGAACAAGTGACAATGAATAAAAGCAAGGTGAAATAAAAACTTTAATCACAGGAAGACGGAGAGAAAACCCTTTTATGGATCGCGGCCCTGCCACCTCCGGCGAATGGAACGCAAAGGAGGGGCGTATTGTACTTTCAATATGGGCATCTATAACAATAGGCCCCTGAAAACCTTTTCTAA
Organism: uncultured bacterium; assembly: GCA_964454395.1. Classification (GTDB taxonomy): domain Bacteria; phylum Oederibacteriota; class JAAXVQ01; order JAAXVQ01; family JAUVAV01; genus CAVQBK01. The sequence continues at coordinate 6,989 of CAYVTN010000110.1, forward strand.
TTTATCCGTTGCGGCTACAAAGGGTCAGTGAAGACCAATAAATCGAATACGGGGTCAATGGCGGCCCAACCCCCAATCCGCAACCAAAACTAATTGCTTGAGCCAGGGACGGCCGTAAGCCCCCTTTCCGCTTTGGAATCCCCCGCCAGCCGCGCTCCGGCCTGTTCGGCTTGTTCCATGACGTTCACTTGACTGGCAGCCGAGCTCTTGTCAAGCGCCTGGCCGGCAATGATGGTTTCGCGGACCGGAAAACCCAGCAAGGTCAATGCTTGCCGTGAAATTTCCCAGCCGGCTTCCCAGGCCGTAGCATCCGGGTTTCCCTGGCTCAGAACCAGCACGGACGGCTTGTGCACTTTTGAAATAGGCTCCGGCAATTTTAAGTAAGGAAAGAGCCGGTCCATGAAAATTTTTGTCTGGCCGGAGAGTTGATACATGAAAACCGGAGAACCGATCACCACCGCGCCGGCGGAAGCAATCGCGGTGTAGAGCGGCTGCATATCGTCCTTGACGGCGCAGCCTTCATGGCCGCGGCAATACATACAGGCCTGGCATCCCTTCAGCTGCAGATCATTCAGATAAACAACCTCGGTTTGGGCGCCCTGTCTGGCCGCGCCTGCCAGAACTTGCCTGACCAATGTGTCCGTGTGGCCTCCCCTGCGGGGGCTTCCGATAAAACCAACCACCTTCATACATATGTTCCTCCTGATTTAATATATACGCGAATGCCGCGAATTTGTAATCATGAGTGTATTTTGCCGACTCAACTTTGGCCAAGTTGCATTTTCGGGCTCTTGAATTAGTGAAAAAAAGCCTGTCATGCGCCGGAGGGCATCATCCATGCCGCCATTGGTTTTCGTGGGTAACTTAGGGGGGGGATGCGTTCCCAGCCCATCTCAAAGTCCTGCGCTTGAGACCGAAAATGCAAATTGGCTCCCACCGGGTTGAATATTATAGGGTAGGGACGCCAGTTGAGTTATTGACCTGGCTTGGGCCCAAAGTGCCTGCCTGCTTCCCAGCCTTGTCCCAGATAGTCGCCGATGCTGAAATAGCGGTTGTCAAACATGGAAAAAACCATGGGGTTCATTTTCTTGATATCCGGGAGGCCGTTGGTCAGGCATTCATCGTCACAGTAGGTTTCCGCGATCTCGCCCAAAAAAACCTGGTCCGCGCCGCCCATGTCCAGAGTATGCAGCAGGCGGCATTCCATGCTGAGTCGGCATGCGGCGATCATGGGCGCGGTTTTTAATTTCCCGTAATAAATGCTGAACAATCCGGATTTGTCCGTCCGGTTTCCGGAGTGAAGGCCCACATAATCCGTTGCTTCCAGCATGGTTTGGGATGGAATATTCACGGAAAAGGTCTTCTGCTCAAGCACGCCCCGGTTGGTCCAATGACTTCTATTTGCCCCTAGGAGCCTGTCGGACTTTTTTGTTTGATGATATGGTATAATAACGAAGTT
>CAYVTN010000111.1:0-8428 GCA_964454395.1 uncultured bacterium
TGAGGCGGCACAAGCCACAGGGCCGGAGGGGGATAGTCCTGCCACGGCTTCTCAGAGCAGGATCATTCATCCTATACAGGAAGGAAAGAAGAACATATGGGCTCTGATTACGCCCAAAGAAAGTCTTTCGCTAGCTCTGGCAGGTGTCCCAACCATAGAAGAAAACGAGTGGACAATCGCCTTTTTTGACAGCCCTGAAAAATGTCAAAAAGCCGGGGTGAATCTGTCGCAGAAATTGAGCAGTCCGCACGGCGGGTCAGCAGGGAAATCAACCTCAGCCAAAACGCCATGGAATTCAAAAAGGGCGCGGCTTAAAGCAGCCTGGAATCAATTATTAGAATTCATCTTCAATAAGTTCACTCCTAGCCATAAAGAGATGCTGGTAACCTTGGGCATCTGGCTGCAGGCCTTAATCCTGGCCGTTGGTGCGTGGGTCCTGTTTGAGGTGGGACTAAACTGGTTCTCTGCTGTATCGTCACACTTGACGCTGCCATTCCCGATGAATTTGGCAGTGCTGGGCATTTCTTTGGTGATGGCTGGTTTTTCCCTGGCGCTCCATGACTATAGCCACGCCTGGGCGGCTAAATTTTTTGGAGACGATACTGCTGAACAAGACAACCGCTTGAGTCTGAATTTTTTCAAACATGTGCACTGGCCGGCCACGCTTTTAGCGAGTTTGCTATTCCATATCTGGCCGATGATAACCATCCTCAGGCCCATCCCCATATCTGAGCAAAAATTAGACATTAATGAAATCCGCCTGGTGGCGCTGGCCGGTCCTGCGGTCAATGTGGCAGTGGCAGCCGCTGTCTTTCTCAGCATCATCATCTTTCGGCCTGTGGGTGTGGGATTGTTGTTATTACATTACACCTTGCTGTTCAATGCCGCGATGGCTCTGGTTAATTTCATACCTTTCAGTATATTGGACGGCCGCAAGATTTTGGCCGGCAAAGCGCCGGAAGGGGTGTGGATGGTTTTAGAAAGCGCGCTGGTCGTAATACTTTTTTTCGGATTTTTTCCTTGGCTCTTTGCCGTATTCGGCACCACCCATGCCCGTGCTTCCAAGGTTCAGTATCCCTTATCCATTTTCTTTGGCCCCCATATGGATGACCTAAATGCAACCTTGGGAAAAGACCTAGAGCAGCATTACGGCGGTAAAGGCAGCAATCTGATAGATCTTGCGCGTCATGGATTTAACGCTCCACCAGGCGTGGTTTACAATTTGTCGGTTTCCAAATATTTCAATAAATATAAAAAAATGCCACGAGGATTTAAGAAAAAGCTTAAAGAGAGTATAACGCAAATTGAGCAAGCTACAGGGAAATTATTTGGAAGGCAGAGATCAAAGTACTCAGATGGCCAATTCCCTTTATTAGTATCCGTTCGTTCCGGGGCAGAAAAGTCCATGCCCGGAATGATGATCACCATTACCGATGTGGGGCTAAATGATCAAACCGTGGATGGATTGGCACGATTTGCCAATAATGACAAAAAATATGCATGGAAGGCCTATTTGGAATTTATTAAGAATTTTAGTGTTCATGTCTATCAAATACCGGAGGATGAATTTGAAACGGCATTGTTGAACTATAAAGGAACTCTCAATAATCCGGAACTGACCGTGGGAAATTATCAACATATGGTCGAGGTATATAAACAAATTGTTTATAATACAACTCATCGTAATTTCCCGCAAAAGGCGCAAACCCAGCTTGAACTGGCATTTAAAGCAGTCCTGCAATCCTATAATAAGCCCGATGTAGTAGAGTACCGGCGGAACTTTCATGTTCCTGATACAGGAACAGGGGTGTCGATTGTAGCCATGAAAAGGGGTGATCTGCCTAAGTCAAGCCTGTATGATCAGTCTCTTTCAGCGGCAGGAGTTGTTTATTCCAGGGATCCCATGACAGGGACGCCCTTGGGAGGGGATTGGGCACCACAGCAACCAGGATCAAGAGTGGTGGACGGAACAACCCAAACTTATGACTATGAGAAACTCAAAAAGTCCCATCCAACGGCTTTTGAACAATTACGGGCAGATGTATTAAGAAGGGAAAGGGAAAAAAAGGACATCCGCGATTTGGAATTTGTTTTTGAACGCGGGGTTCTATATTGGCTCCAGGACCGGTCGGCCAGTACCATGATGTCACCCCTTGCGGGCATTAAAAGCATGCAGGCTATGTTAGAGGAGGGGATATTAAACCTCAATGAACTTATAGAGAGAACGACCTTCGAACAATTATATACCATGGCAGGGGTCTTGAAAGCCCGCGTTATTCCCGGCGGATACATAACCACAATTATTGGCCATGGTACCCCGGCCTCCCCTGGTATTGCCGGCGGCCGCGTTGCCCTGACCAAGGGAAATGCGGAAAGATTTCAAAAGAAGAACGAAGATTACATCATGGTGATGCAGCGCTCGGAAGCCGACAATGCAGGATTATATGATCATCCCAATTGTGTTGGGGTTATCGAAATGGAAGGCGTGGGAACCTCCCATGCGACCAGCCTGATGCGCAAAAAACAGCGGCCTTGTATCATCCATGCGAAAACAGCCATGACCCTGGAATTGAGAGGAGAAAGCACGGTTTTAAAGATTGGAGATCATAACATTGTCAGCAACAATAAACTAACCATTGATGGCAGTACGGGAGCGGTTTATCTTAATGATCTAATGGAGAAACTGGAACCGTCGGTAGTAGAGAAAGTACTTGAGCTTAAAGGCATTCACCCCCAAAACCCAAAGTACTCAAGCGCGCAAGAGTTAATTCAAGATCTAAGCTGTTCACCACGATGGCTGGCCTATGTGACGGTGACTAAATGGATAGAAAGAAAAATAGAGGTCATGAAAAAAGAAAGGGAGCAATTGGCAACGACCTTGAAGAACTGGGTCAAGGGACCATTGGAGGAAGAACTCTCCCCTGATCTTGACGACATATTGGCTTTAATTGAAGGTAAATATGACCGGAAAAGTTTTGCCGGGAAACCGTCATTGCTGGAAGGATTAGTCACCTTAATGCTGTTGGAACCTGAGTTTAAGGGACCGGATTTTTCTGATGCCCCGGCTTGGCATAGTCATGAATATAAAGCAGAAAAATTTGGACTTAATGATGAAGCTATGGACACAGGACTAAGGGTGATTGACAACAAAGAGACCGCATCTGAAATTTTTAAGGTGCTTTTACAAATTAATCCCAATCTTCTGAAAAAAATCATCTATTTGGCACGGGGTTACCATATAAAACTGGCTGAAGCTTTAGGCGCGATGGGAGAAATTTATCCCAATGAGTTTACCCATTTGTTGGAAATCGTTGCAGTAGACCCACATGAATTACAAAGGGTGAGCTATGGGAAGCTGGCGTCGATGGAACATATGGAAGATGCTGATCGCTTGTCGCAATATTTGACGACTTCCTACTTCGTGCCTACCAGAGGGTTAAATCACCTTACGGACCAACGATTTAAGGAAGTTCTATCCCATATCAGTATTTCAACCTTAAGAAAAATAACATCCGAATTCTTGAAAGCCAAAGAACATCCCATGATGCGAGCTAATGAAATGGCGGAGCATTATTATGGAAGATCACGCACTCTAGATGTGGTGATGATACTTTTAAAGGCAGTTATTGCTCAAAGAAAAGATCGTCAGGCTTTTTGGGATGAAGTTCAGTCGGTAGATAAGCGTCGGAATGATGAATGGTTAAAAGAAGCTTTGGCTAAAGAAGGAATTACGCGGCAGGATGCCGAACCTTCCGGCGGCATGATACCGGAGTTTAAATCTTGGGCTGCCCGGAAATTGAAATGGGACGCCGATAAATATTTTAATAACGCCTGGTGGTTCGAAGGCTTGCCCCTGCTGGCCGCGCAGGCGTTTACCTTGGCGGCGGGTCTGGCCGGATGGATGGCGCCTCACCAGGTGGCCGCCACCTTGCTGACCAACAACGCGGTTTATTGGCTGCTCTTCGCGCCGGCGCATTTAATTAAAGGCGGCCGTTTGAGCTGGCAAGCGCTTTCCCCCGGGGAAAAGAAGAATGCGCTTTGGGCCATGGGCCTGAGCCTTTTCAATCTCACGTTGACTTTGGCGGCAGGGGCTTTTACCCTGACGCCTGTGCTGGCCACGGCCCTGGGTCTGGCAGGCCTGCAATCGCACAACTTGCTTCATCTGGCCTTGCGCATTCGTGCCGAGGCGCTGAAAACCCCGGAGCAACTGCCCAGTCTGTGCGAGTTGTTGGGCCCGGGCCGTATCGGTCAGGACTATCTGGAAGGGCATGTGATCGGCAGGATGGCCAAGCAATTTCCTTTGCTTTTTGGCCGCACGGACGGGGACCATGCCCTGGACCTGGCCGGGCGCATTCGTATCCGCCAAGGCTGGGGCTTTGCTTTGCAGCGCAGTGAGGATAAACGCTTCTGGATCCTAACCGTGCCCATGTGGTGGCCGGGTTTAATGGAACCTGCTCCATCCCATGCGTCCGGCGCGAAGCATAAGCCGGCAGGTTTGGTGTTATGGGTGCTTTTCAGCTGGGTGCAAATGCGCGAAAGCATGGCCGGGAACTGGTCCCTTTGGCCAACCCTTATTCTGCCAAAGTTGTTTAACCCGCTCATGAGGCTTATGCCGCGGCAGTGGAAGCTGCGTTGGGGACGCTGGCTCCTTATCGGTTTGGATGAAGGGTTTGACGACATGACGGAAACACAGCGTCGAGCCGTGGTTTTCGGCCGAATAAAGGTAATAAGCAGGCTGTTTAGGCCTAATAAAGGCCCATTGCTTGTCACGATGAAGGATGGCCGCGAACTCGCGCTGCCCCAGGCATTAAGCAGGGTGCTCAGGCAGTTTATGAACCATCATCCCAACGTTATTAGCGAGCCTTTAAAATGGCACTTGCTGCCACGGCGGCGGCAAATGGCCGCGCGGCGGTCGGCTTAAATTTTTTCCCTGTTCCCCTGGACATGCCGGGGCATATGTGTTAAAGTCCTACCCAATGCACCCAACCAACATATGACGCGGGGTGGAGCAATGGTAGCTCGTTGGGCTCATAACCCAAAGGTTACAGGTTCAAGTCCTGTCCCCGCAACCATGATTTAAAAGCCCTCCCTTTGGGGAGGGTTTTTGTTTTTAGCCGGCCTCACCCGATCACTTTGACCTTGATCATTTCATCTATTTCATTTCGGACTGCATAATTTTTCAAAAAGGTAATCAGGGTGGGCGTCACTTCCGCGCCTTTGGCCGCCAGAAAAACTTCCTTCACCGTAACCACGTCCTGATCAAGGATCATGCGCGGGTCAAGATCAAATACACTGATTTCGCGGGTGACGCTTTCTTTTTCCTGCAGCGGCAAGCCGGCCAGGACCTGCACGATGCGGGGATGATATAAGCCGGGCTGCTCCTGAAGTTCATTGATCGCCGCGGAATGGGCGTATTGTTCGCGGTGGCGCAAATGGTCATAGGCCAGACAAATTTTTAACAATTGAGCCCCGATTTTGATTTGGTTCTTGTCGGATAGTGGCTGGCCAAACTCGGCACTGGCATGCATACCGGCATAAGCTTCCTGCTGCCAGGCAATCATTTTGGCAATCTTGTCCAACCGGGGAATGTCAGCCAGAAGATCATGACTTACCGAAGGGCAGGAGTCCACCAAGGCCACCTCCTGGTCCGTCAGCGCTTGCTGGCCGCTGAATTTTTCCATGATATCATGCGGCAGGGTGACCAGACCAATCTGGGAGAGCATGGCGGCCGTCTCATATTGCCAGCTTTGCTCCAACTGCAAGGCCGCTGTCAGCTGGGTCACATAACGGCGCAGTCGTTCGGCGCGGCTGAAAGCTTCGGAGTTGACCAGAGACAGGATATTCATCAGCACCTTGATGCTGCCGGTCAGGGTTTTCTCCAAAAGTTCCCGTTCGGCCATGATGAGACGGTATTGCTGCTGTCCTGCGGCCAGGGCTTTGATCAAGGTAGTGGAATCGCAAGGCTTGGTTAAAAAGCGGAAAATGTGGCCTTCATTCACAGCAGCGATGGCATCGCTCATATCGGCCTGGCCGGTCAGCATGATGCGCATCATATCCGGGTACTGGCGACGGATTTCACTCAGCAATTGCACGCCGTCCATTTGGGGCATGCGCATGTCGGAAACAACCACAGGATAGGGATTTTGGGGGTCGATCATGGCCAGCGCCTGCTGCCCGCTGGTGGCGGTATCAATAGTAAAGTCGCGCCTCAAGGTGCGCTTATAGCCCAGCAGGATATTTTCCTCGTCATCTACAAAAAGGACCCGGTTGTCCATCGTTAATCTTCTCCTTTTAATTCTTCGCATTGGTCTTGCCAACGGTTGAAGTAAGGTTCAAGGCCGACCCGCATAACATACTCCATGTCCATGACCGCAGTCCCAAGCAGTCGGCCGCGGTGGTGTTGCAGCAGTGCGGCATCAACGGCGTGCACAACACTAAGGGGTGACAGCGTTTGCCGGCTGCATTGGCCGGGGCGGTGATGAAAGGCAATCGCGTCAATGATGGCCGAGGGCAGACCCCAGAGCCCCAACAAATAGGCCCCTATTTCCGCATGAGTGGCGCCAAAAAAGTCCTGTTCCGCCATATCCAAAGCAAGCTGTTCTTCCCGGGCACGGATCATGACTTGGGCATAGTCCTCGGGATGCTGGCTCATTAAAACCAATTTACCGGCGTCATGCAGCAGGCCGGCCATATAGCATTCATCGGCCAGGGCCTTGTCCGAAGAAGCGGTTTGGGCCAGTTTTTTGCTGTACTCTCCTACCATCAGGTTATGATGCCACAGTTCATTGAGATTGAACGCCTTAAGCTGGACATGGTTGAACTCGGAAAAAATGTGAATGGTCAGCACCAGGGAGCGCACTTTGTCCAGTCCCAGCACCGTGACGGCCCGGGTGGGGTTCTGGACGTTTTTATAGAAGCCGAAAAAAGCGGAATTAACAATTTGCAGAATCTTGGCCGACATGGCGGCATCGCGGCTGATGATGCGTCCGATTTTTTCAATGCTGGGATCCTCGGCATGAAGCTCTTTCATGATTTCCGTGTACAAAGCGGGCAGGCTGGGAAGCGCTTTCATTTGTGAAATAATGCGGCGCAGGGCGTCATTGGCCAGCAATTGATGCAGGGTGCAGGCACGCTCCACCGTGGCTTTCAATGTTGCGGTATCGCACGGTTTGGCCAGGTATTGATGAGTGTGCCCCAGGGCACGCATCACGCTTTCCTGATCCGATTGCCCGGAGAGCACGATACGCACCATATGGGGATGGCGGACCATCACTTCCTGCAGCAATTGGCTGCCGTCCATGCCGGGCATGCGCATGTCGGTGACGATGATATCAAAGTGATGATCCTGCAATTTATGCAGGGCTTCCTGGCCGCTTTCAGCGGTGTCGACGTCCCAGACATCATGCATCGGTCGGAGCATGCGGCGCAGGCCCTGGAGCACATTGGGTTCGTCGTCTACAAACAAAATGGATTTAGTGGTCATGGCCTGCTGAAACTGTTCCACGATTCGCCTCGACAGTAAAGTATCACTAGTGTCGGACAAAAAGCCGGCAGGGTTTATAGAGGAGGCACCCGGGGCTCAGAGTTTTTGATGGAGCCAGTCGGGGATAAGGGTTAAAAACCAAGCGACCAGGCGCCAGCGGCGGGTGATGTAAGCGCGCCGTTTGTGTCTTAAAATGGCCTTCACCATTTGGCGGGCGGCCTTGTCCACCGGTGTTACCCAAAAGGTACCGCTATGACCTTTGATGAGACGGGTCGCCACATAACCGGGAATAAGATCTGTCACGGCCACTGCTTTTTTTAAATGGGCAGCTCTTTGGCGGCAACCCTGCAGGTAATTGGAGGCATAGGCCTTGGTGGCGGAATAGGCAATATTGTTGGCCCGGCCCCGCAAGCCGGAAATGGAGGAAATGCCCACCAGGTGGCCCTGTCCCTGAGTCAGGAAGTAATCCAGGCCGGCCTGGGCCATGGCGGTAAATCCAATCACATTAACGGCGATCATTTCCTGTTCCTGCTCCCAATTGCCCTGGCGATGGGAAATGCCGGCATTGATGACTAACAGATCAAGGCCGCCCAACGTTTTGATCAGGTTGTGCAATTGGGTCCGCGCCAGATCAGGTTGGCGCACATCCATGACCTGAATACTGGCTTTGAGCGTTTGCTGCAATTCCTGCAACCGTTCCTTTCTGCGACCGGTAAGACCAAGCTGGAAACCCTGGCGGGACAGATGCCGGGCCAAGGCCTCGCCAATGCCTGAGGTGGCGCCGATGATGATGGCACGGGGCATGGGAAACTCCCTTGTTTTTATTATCTTCAATGAAAATAGGTGGCTGGCACCAATGGCCTGTATTTTACTTTATGCCGAAGCTTTTGTCACTACGGCAGTAAGGAAACATAGCTGAAAAACGTGGGCCTGGCACCAAGGTCC
>CAYVTN010000112.1:0-8410 GCA_964454395.1 uncultured bacterium
CCTCTTTTTTCATGCGCAGCGCCCGGCGCACCACATCATTATGTGATTTGATGAGGGGAACGAAACTGGGCACACCCAGGAGATCAGGAGCCACCAACAGGTAGATGTGCAAAAGATGGCTGTCCAGATTTTCCATGTCAAGCAGAAACTCACGCAGTTTAACAGTCTGTCGCGAAGGGGTGAACTTAATCGCCGATTCAGCGGCCTGAATGGAGGCCAGGCTATGCCCACAGGCGCAAATACCGCAGATACGGGACGTGATGTGCTGAGCCTCGAAGATGGAACGTCCCCGCAGCATGCCCTCAAACAAGCGGGGGGCTTCCACAATTTGCAATTGGCACGTTTCGAGAATGCCGTTTTTAACATCAATGACAATATTACCATGCCCCTCGACACGGGTCAGATAATTGACTTTAACCTTTAGCGTCCGCTTGCTCATGCTCCTGCTGCTCCCTATAGGTATTATACATATTCATTTTATTGGCCATCCGTTGCAGATCAATGCCGTAGCGTTTAATAACATCCAAGGCCCCGTTTTTATTGGGATTGCTGACCATGCCGCGGCAGCCATAGCAAATATTGTTGTTATTGAGGCACCATGAATTGCAGCCGGCCCGCGTGACCGGCCCCATGCAGGTAATTCCACGCTCATACATACACACATTTTCATTGAGTTTACATTCCACGCAGACCGCGTGATCCGGCACATCGTAAGGCAACCCCATCAGCACACTCTTAAGCACTTTGATGAACTCCGGGGGATAGATGGGGCAGCCATGGACATAATAATCCACGGGGACCACGGCATGAACGGGCCTGGTGGCAATGGAGGCAAAATCCTTGGCATCCTGCTGGTAAACGTAACCCTTGATTTCATCAAGGTTATAATTGTTTTTGATGCCGTTGATCCCGCCAATGGTGGCGCACGAACCGTAAGCGATCAGGACGCGGCTGCGCTCACGGATGGTTTTGATGCGCTCCACATCATGAGGCGTGGTGATGCTGCCTTCGACAATGGCCACATCCAGCTGACCCGGCCATTTTTCCGACAGTACTTCCCGGAATTCCACCACATCCACGGCTTCCAAGATGTGGAGCAAGTTTTCACCCAGGTTGGCGACTTGCAGCTGGCAGCCTTCACAGCAGGTAAAATCGAAGAATCCGACTTTGGGATTAGCCATCAGGCAAATGCCTCCTCAAGATGCATGATCTGATCATAAAAAAATACGGGTCCGTCCTTGCAACAATAATACTTGTTGATCTGGCAATGACCGCATTTGCCCAACCCGCATTTCATGTGCCGTTCGAGCGACACAATAATATGGTTGTCGGCGATGTCTTTCTTTTTAAGCTCTTGAATCACAAATTTATACATGATCGGCGGGCCGACCACCACGGCGTAGGTGTGTTTGGGGCGAAGGTTGACACCGGGAATCAGGCTGGTAATGATGCCCACATTGCCTTTCCAATCAGGGTCACTGCGGTCAACGGTACAGGCAAAATTGATGTCCAGCCTTTCACTCCATAGTTCGATTTCCTTGCCAAAGAGTAAGGTTTTAGGGGTTTTGCAACCGAGCAAAATGTCGACTTTGCCAAATTCACGGCGATTGTCAATAATGAAGTGGATTAACGAACGCAATGGCACAATGCCCAGACCGCCGGCCACAATCACAATGTCTGAACCTTCCAAGTGCTGCATGGGGAACCCTTTGCCGAAGGGCCCTCGTATGCCGATCTCGTCGCCCGCCTTTAGTTGATGGATCGCATTGGTCACCTTGCCTGCCTTGCGGATGCATAGGTCAAAGCCATGACTCCGCGTGGGAGATGAAGCAATGGAAATGGGCGCTTCGCCCACCCCAAACAAGGAAACTTCCACGAATTGACCCGGATCATGGTTAAGCCTGTCGCCACCGGGGAAAACAACCTTGAAAAATTTTTCCTCAGCCGTCAACTGTTCAGCCTCGATGATTTTTCCGGTCTTGATATGGTATTCTGAATCGTGGATAATGATGCGTTCCTTCACGATGCACTTTGCTCCTTCGCCAGAAGAGTCAACGTCTCTTTTAAATTGATTTTAGCCATGCACGTGCGGGTACAGCGTCCGCAGCCGGTGCAGAAAAATTTTCCGTAACGATCCATGGGGTAGCGGAACTTGCGGTAAAAACGGTGTTTCTTGCGGGAAGCTCTGGTTTTGCGGAAACTTTCACCACCGGAAATTTTGGCAAACCGTTCATTTTGACAGGAGTCCCAAACCCGGAAACGGCGGCCGATTTTTAAATCAAGGTTGGGTTCATCGACCACATCAAAGCAATAGCAAGTGGGGCACACATTGGTGCAATTGCCGCAAGACAGGCATTTGGCGCCGATGTCCTCCCACACCCTGCTATGGACGCTTTGATCGAAAAGCCGCGGCATGTCTTGCATATCAATGTTGACTTCCGGTTTAAAAAGCTCGCGTTTTTTTTGACGGAGTTCATTTAAAGCGCTGAAGTGTCCGCTGCCGGGTTCGGTAAACAATTTGGTATCATCCAGCAGGTGAAGCCCGGTGTAAGTGTTGATGTGAACAATAAAATCATCGCCCAGGTCCGTGAAAAAAAGGTCATAACCACCGTTGGGCAAATGATTGTCCATCAAGGCGCAAGTGGCATGCTCGTCGCAATGCTGATTGCATTCCATGCCGATGATGGCAATTTTGGTTCGGCGAATCAGGTAATTCTGATCTTTGGGGCGATCGGAAAAAACCGCATTCAGGCATTGGACGCCGGCCAGGTCACAGGTGTGCATGCCAAAGATGACCATGGACTCATAGTCTACCACGGCCTGCATATGCTGGCCGTGATGGGTGTCATACTCGAGTAAAGTTTCGTATTGGGGCGTAAAATATTTTTTGGGCGGGAGAATGGTCGGCACATAATGAATGGCCACCTTATGGCCGCTTTTTACATCCTCGAAGGAAAACTGCCCGTCTTCTTTGGGGAGCGGGGCGACCACCCGCTGTTTGGCGGCTAAATGCTGAAGGAAGGAATCGAGATCCGATTTTTTTAAAACGAGGTAGCGCATAGGCAGCGGGGGCTCCTTACGTTTTCATAATGAATTCTTGTTGCGGAAAAAGGTCTTTTCAATCTTAACAAAATAGCCCTTTTCTCTTGGGAGGTATCCTTACAGCGGACACCCAGAGGGGATAGGGAGATTGTTTTTTTCGCAACAGGAACTAATTGATCGCTAACCTTATTAGTTTTTAAATTGCCTAACCCTGAACGACTTATAGCAAACACCTTTTTGGCTCAACCGTCAAGAGGATTATCGGATATTTTGTTATTTATGATGGCTGCATAGTTGTTGATGAACAGGCGCGATGGCGCTATAATCTGCTCCACATTTTTTAGGAGCATCCTTGTGGCCAAAGACAAGCAACTCGCCAAAACCGCCGGTATTATTTCTTTGTTCACCATGATATCCCGCGTCTTCGGTTACGTCCGTGACGGTGTGGGCGGAGCGCTATTGGGCGCCGGCTTGGCCAATGACGCTTACCTGGCGGCATTTCGCATTCCCAACCTCCTGCGCGATCTGTTTGCCGAAGGGGCGCTTTCATCGGCCTTTATTCCCACCTTTACCAAGACCATGGTCGATGAAGGCCAGGCCAAAGCCTGGCAGTTGGTCTCCATCGTGATCAATGCCATCATGCTGGTCATGCTGGGATTGGTCATTTTGGGAGAAGCAGGGGCGCCGGTCATCGTCTCGGCTATTGTACCCGGGTTTGCCCAGAATCCTGAAAAATTTCAACTGACCATTCACCTCACCAGGATTTTGATTCCTTTTTTAAGTTTCATCAGTCTGGCAGCCGTGCTCATGGGCATCCTCAATTCCAAGGAGCGTTTTGGCATTCCCGCCTTTGCGCCGGTCATGCTCAATCTGACCATGATCGCCTTCGGGCTTTTCATTTGTCCTTTATTCGGCCATCAGCCGGAGCAGCAGGTGGTGGGCTGGGCCTGGGGCGCCATGATCGGCGGAGCCATGCAGATGCTGATCCAAGTGCCGCCGGTATTCAAGCAGGGCTTCCGCTGGCGGCCCCTGCTCAAGTGGAACCACCAGGGCTTGAAAAAAATCGTGCGCCTCATGGGACCGGCCGTATTGGGCTTGTCGGTAACCCAGATCAATTTGTTCATTAATACGCTGATCGCCTCTTTTTTGCCGCAAGGCTCGGTGACCTACCTTTACTATGGCAATCGCCTGATGCAATTGCCTTTGGGGGTTTTTGGCGTAGCCATTGCCACGGCCCTGCTGCCGGTCACATCCAAACATATTGCCCAGGGGGATCATGAGCAGCTGGTCAAAAGCCTGTCCTTCGGGTTCCGCCTGCTGTTCATGATTATCGTGCCCGCGGCAGTTGGTATTATAGTGCTGGCCGAGCCCATCAACCGTTTGTTATTTCAATACGGCCGCTTCAGTCCCCAGGCGGTGAGCGCCGTGGCCCAGGCCAGCATTTATTACAGCCTGGGTTTGCTGGCCTTTGCCGGCGTCAAAGTGGTGGTGCCCACGTTTTACGCGCTTAACAATGCCAAACTCCCGGTCATCGCGGCCGTGGTTGCAGTGGTGGTGAACATCAGCTTGAACCTGCTGCTCATGGGGCCCATGGGTTACAAAGGCCTGGCCCTGGCCACGTCAGTGGCTGCTTTTGTCAATTTTGGCATCCTTGTTGTCATGCTGCACCGCCTGGTAGGCAAGCTGGACGGCAAGCGCATCCTCAATTCTTTGCTCCGGATAATGGCTGCAGGCGTGGGGATGGGGTTTATCGTGTTTCAAGGCAGCCGGGGGTGGCTGGCTCATGCCGGCGCATCCATGCCCCGGTTGGAGCTAGGCTGGAAGGTACTGGCATTAATCATTTTCGGCATGGGCGCCTACGGGGCCTTCACCTGGTTTTTCCAAGTGCCGGAACAAAAGCAAGTATGGAAATTAATCAGAAAAAAAGTCGGCTTGGCGGGCGCGGAAGAAAGCTGGATCGAATGACCACGGCCATGGCATGATGCCATAAGCGCTTGAAAAGGAACATAAGATGGAAAAATTACGCTTTGATATTTTAAAGACTGATTGGGGATACATGGCTCTGGCCTTGAGCAAACACGGCCTGAGGCATGTGATTTTACCCAAGCCGCAGCAACAGACCGCTTTTGAGGCGCTCTGCGCCGCCACCCGCGGGGAAGAACTGATTCCCGACAACAAGCATCCCTTGTTTAAAAAACTGCAGGTGCAATTGCGTCATTATTTCAAGGGACAACCGGTGGATTTTAACCTTAAATTGGACTACAATGTGGCCACGGTCTTCCAGCGCCAGGTATGGTGCGTGGCCAGGACTATCCCTTACGGCGCGACCAGAACCTACGGGTGGATCGCGGAGATGATGGGTGATCCGGAATCCAAAAGAGCGGTGGGCCAGGCGCTTAATGCCAATCCCTTGCCCCTGCTGGTGCCTTGCCACCGGGTGGTGGCGGCCAAGGGCCGTCTGGGCGGCTTTTCGGGAGGGCCGGAAATGAAACTGGCCCTGCAGAAACTGGAAGGAACGATTTTAGCCTGAATCATCCCGCGCCTTATTTAGGGCGATGCTTATCAAAGGAGCCTGAGAATTATTTTGCAACCTCAATCCCCCAAGCCAACCTTCAAACACCGTCTGCTCTTAATGGTAATGCCTTTGGCAACTTTTCTGGTGCGTCTCATGCTGATGACCTTGAAAGTGGAGCTGATCGACCCTCACGGACTGGCGCCGCAAGCCAAACCCAAATCGCCTTTAATCTACGCGTTTTGGCACAACCAGCAATTACTGGCCGCTTATTATTTCAGAAATCATGGCATTCGGGTGCTGGTATCGCGCTCCAAAGACGGTGACTATATTGCCGCGGTGCTGCATCAGTTTGGTTTTGGCACCGTGCGCTCTTCCAGCAGTCAGGGCAAGGTCAATGCCTTGCGCGGCCTGGCCCGGGCTCTGCACCAGGGTCACCATGCGGCCATCACGCCCGACGGGCCCCGCGGGCCCCTTTATCAGGCCCAGCCGGGCGCGGTTTTCCTGGCTGCTTTGTCGGGCCATACGCTGGCGCCCTTTGGCTGTGCGGTGGAAAAGGTATGGCGCCTCCGGCGGAGCTGGGATCAATTTGAAATTCCCAAGCCTTTCAGCCGGGCCGTGATTGTGTACGGCGAGCCTATGACGGTTCCCAAAAAACTGGACGCGTCCCAGAGCAAAATGTACCAGGAGCGTCTGCAAACCGGGCTTACCCAATTGCGCCAGCAGGCTTTGGACCAATTGGCCGTTAGAAAATCGAAGCAAGGATAACGCCCAGACGTGAATACCGATTGGCAGACTTTAAAAACCCATTTGATCGAAACCTTCCGGCCCCAGGAAGTGGAGCGCATGGAGGAAGCCTATCGCTTTGCCGAGCATTATCATGCCGGGCAAAAACGGCTCTCCGGCGATCCTTACATCACCCATGTGGTGGGCACGGCTCAAAACTTATTCGATCTTCACAGCGATGCTGATACCTTGATCGCAGGCCTGCTGCATGATTGTCTGGAAGACACGGATGCCACCAAAGAAGAGATTGAGCAAAAGTTTGGCAAGGAGATTGCCGAACTGGTGGAAGGGGTCACCAAGATCAGCAGCCGTGTCTTTCGCGATTCAGAAGAACGCAAGGCGGAAAACCTGCGCAAGATCATGCTCGCCATGGTCAAGGATATCCGCGTGATTGTCATCAAGCTGGCCGACCGGCTGCATAATATGCGTACCCTGATGTACCTGGCCCCGGAAAAACAGATCCGTCTGTCGCGGGAAACCCTGGAGATTTATGCGCCTCTGGCCCACCGCCTGGGGATGGGACGCGTGAAAAATGAATTGGAAGATCTTTGTTTCAAATACCTCCATCCCAAGGAGTTTGAAGCCCTCCGTTCCAGGCTGGCGGCGCTGGAAGAGCAGCGCATGCAGACTATTGAGCAGGTGAAAAAAGAATTGGAGATCCTGATCAGGGAAGCCGACATCCACATCCGCATCAACGGCCGCATGAAGCACATGCTCAGCATCTGGAACAAGATGCGCTTCCAGGACAAGGACCTGGATCAAATTTATGACATCATGGCCCTGCGGGTGATTACGGAAAACCTCAAAGATTGCTATGCCGTGTTGGGCATTGTGCATGCCCATTGGAAGCCCCTGCCGCGGCGGTTCAAGGATTTTATTGCCATGCCCAAGTCCAATATGTACCAGTCCATTCATACCACCATCATCAGCCCGTCAGGCGAGCCGCTTGAAATTCAGATCAGAACCGAGGAGATGCATCAAACCGCGGAGGAAGGGATTGCGGCCCACTGGTCCTACAAGGAAGGGGATACCGCGGGAAAGCAATACGAAACCAAACTGGCCTGGTTCCGCCAGTTCCTTGACTGGCAGCAGGACCTGCGCGATTCCCGCGAATTCATGGAAGCCTTGAAAATTGATCTCTTTGAAGATGAAGTTTTTGTGTTTACCCCCAAGGGCGAGGTCAAATCCCTGCGGCGCGGATCCACGTCCATTGATTTTGCCTACCTCATTCATTCCGGACTGGGCGACAAGATTATTGGCGCCAAGGTGAACAACCGCCTGGTGCCGCTCAAACATGAATTGAAAAACGGCGACATTGTGGAAATCATTACCCGCAGCGACGCCAAGCCTTCCCAGGACTGGCTGAAAATCGTCAAGACCACCAAGGCCAAGAACCGCATCCGCCATTATTTCCGCCAGTTGGAACGGGATCAGAAACTGGAGCAGGGCAAGACCATCTTGGATACAGAGTTAAAACGCAGTGAATCCAGCCTGAACGAAGTGCTGAAAAAAGAGCGGCTCCTGCATACGGCTCAGGGCATGAATTTCCGCGATGTGGAGGAGTTGCTGATCCAGATCGGCGACGGCAATGTGTCGGCCCGCACGGTGGCCGCCAAACTGGGCTTTGCCAACCCCTCCAATCAACCGGCGCCGGTGCTGGCCCCTCCGCCGGCTGCCACTGCGGCCAGTGCCAAAGGAGACAGGGGCATTCGGGTGCACGGCATGTCGGGCATGGTGGTCAGGTTCGCCCAGTGCTGTCATCCCATTCCGGGCGATGCGGTTGTGGGGTTTATCACCCAGGGGCGGGGCATTTCCATCCACCGCAGCGATTGCGTTAATTTAAACCATATGACCAATGAGCCGGGCAGGAAAGTGGAGGTGTCTTGGGGAGACATGCAGGACGCCGTACATACCATGCGCTTGTTTGTACTGGCCCAGGACCGGGAACGGCTTTTGGCTGATCTATTGCATGTGATCTATGATAATAACGCCATTCTCAAAGGCACCGATACGCGTACCACATCCAATAATCTGGTGGAAGGTCTATTCACCATCGAGATCCGCAACCAA
>CAYVTN010000113.1:0-8405 GCA_964454395.1 uncultured bacterium
GCAGTCAATATTCAAGTCAATACCACTTGGAAAGGTGTTTTCCCAACCCTTGGTATTGTCAACGGCACGGTTTACGCTGCTTGGAAAGAACAAACCGGGATTAATTCAGTGCAGGTTTATGTGAAGGGTTGGAATGGTTCCAGCTGGGTTTCGCGGGGCGGCAACCTGGCCACTGATGCTTATTGGTATAGCTCGCCCAGCATTGCCGGTTTGGGTAATGTCCCTTATGTGGCCTATGAAGAAGCATCCGGCCCCACGATCGTGGTCAAACATTGGGGTGGAAGCGGTTGGGTGCAGGACGGTGGAAGCTTGAATGTCCATCCCGGCAACGCTGCTTATAAACCGGTCTTGGTGAACTGCAACGGTACGCTTTACGCCGCTTGGAGTGAGGTCTATGGAACCAGCCAGCAGATTTATGTCAAACACTGGACCGGGTCGGCCTGGGTGCAGGATGGGGGCAGCTTGAATATGAGTGCAGCCCAAGATGCTAACCAACCGGCCATGGTTGCGGTCAACGGCACGCCTTATGTGGCTTGGTTTGAGTCAGCCACAAAGGACCAGCTCTACATGAAGCATTGGACCGGCAGCGACTGGGTGCAGGACGGCAATAGCTTCAACCACAATACGAATTTGGATAATTTCGGCGTCAGTCTGGCGGTTTCCTCAAGCAATGTGGTCTATGCGGCCTTTGTGGAAAACCCCGGGACCACACCACTGCATATTCAAATCTATCTTAAACATTATATAGCGCCGACCTTCACGCCTACCCGCACGTCAACGCCGACTTTCACGCCTACGCCTACCTGCACGCGGACGGCCACCGGCACATCGACCGTCACCCTGACGCCAACCACGGCCCTTACACCGGCGTCCCCCTCGCCGACCCCAACCAAGACGGCTCAAGTGGTATTCACGGCCACCGCAAAGCCCACCTCCACCATTACGCCCCTTGGCGGATTCAATGGCAAATTGCTGGATAAAAAATATACTTACTTTGCGCCCAATCCCATGCGGGGAGATCATTTTAAGTTCGTGGTCCACGTTCCCCGCGCCTGTGAATTAAAGTGCAAGCTTTATACGACCAGTCGCCGCTTTGTGCTGGGATTCAACCTGTCCTGTCCGGGTCAAGGCCAATATGAACACAAGGAATATGTGGGCAATCTGGCCAATGGCGTTTATCTCCTATTGGTCAAGGCCAAAAGTGCGGATGGTACGGAGGACCGGGTGATTAAAAAATTAGCTTTAATAAAATAGTGAACCCCTAAGTTGACTTTTTCGTCCTGAGGCAGGACAATGCCTTTATTGGCGATGCCAAGGACCCTTTCCCCATGAAGCACGCTTCATGGGGATTTTTTTTGGAGTGCTATGTATATTGAAGTTGCCGTGCCCGTACCTTCATTGCCGCCCCTGACCTATAGGGTTGAAGACGGAGAACAACCATCCTGCGGCAGCCGGGTCATGGTGCCGGTGGGGCGAAAAGTGCTGCCCGGAGTGGTGGTGGCCACCGGCTTGTCCAAACCATCGGGGCTCCAGATCAAAGCTGTTATCAAAGTGCTGGACCAGACGCCTGTTTTGCCTGAGACACTGTTGAAATTGGGACAATGGATGGCAGGATATTACCGCTGCACCTGGGGCGAAGCCTTGCACGCCATGCTGCCCGGCGCCGGACTGCCCAAGGTGCGCGAACGGTATCACTTAACCCAGCTTGCTTTGGAAAGTGGTCAAAAGGGCCTGGCAGCCGAGCTTCTGAAGCGGCTGCAGGGCGGGCCTGTGGACAAGGCGCAGCTTCTGGGCGGTTTGGCGCCTTCAGCAGCCAGAATTCTGGTGAAGTTGGAAAAAGAAGGGCTTGTGGAAAGAACGTTAAGCCTTACTCAAAAAAGAACCCGTGCTTTCAGCACTGCCGGCACCGGCGAGCTGGAGCAGCCCAAAGTCTTGTCCGAGGATCAACAGAAGGCCTTGACCCCCATTTTAACCGCGATGGAAATGCAACAGTTTAAGGGCTTTTTACTTTTTGGCGTGACCGGCAGCGGCAAGACGGAAGTGTATCTTCATGCCATTGCCGAAGTCTTGGCCCAGGGTGGTGGCGCCTTGTTTTTGGTGCCTGAAATCGCCTTGACGGCGCAAATGCAGCAGCGGGTCAAAGCCCGCTTTGGGGCAAAAGTGGCAGTACTGCACTCCGGCCTGACGCCCAAGGCGCGGCTGGAGGCTTGGATGCTGCTGTTGCAGGGCCGGGCCTGTGTGGCCATTGGCGCCCGCTCGGCCGTCTTTGCGCCCGTACAAAATCTGCGTATCATCGTGGTGGACGAGGAATACGAGACCTCTTATAAACAAGAGGATGTTCCCCGTTATCATGCCCGCGATGTGGCCGCCGTACGCGCCCGCGAAGAAAAGGCCACACTGATGCTGGGCAGCGCCACGCCCAGTCTGGAAACCTTTCATCATGCCCGGGAAGGCAAATTAACCTTGCTGACCTTGCCGCGCCGCATTGACCACAAAACCATGCCCCAGGTCAGGTTGGTGGACATGACCGCGGTTTTTGATCAGGCGCAGCGCTTTCCTTTATTTTCTACGGAGCTTTTGCAGGCCCTGGCGGAACGGTTGCGAAAAAAAGAGCAGTCCATTTTGTTTCTCAACCGCCGCGGTTTTGCGCCCCTGGTCATGTGTCCAGCCTGCAAACACCAGCTCATGTGTCCTGATTGCAGCGTGACTTTGGTTTATCACCTCACCCATGACAAGCTTCACTGCCACAGCTGTGGCCGCACTTTTCCGGCCCGGCCTGCCTGCCCCAGATGCGGCACAGCCTGCGTCAAGCTGGTGGGCGCAGGCACCCAGCGGGTGGAGGAAGAACTGCAACGATGGTTTCCGGACAGCCGCGTTTTGCGGCTTGATCAGGACATGACCAGAAAGCGGGGGATGCTGGAAAAAAGCCTGGCAGCGTTCAAAAAGCAGGAAGCGGATATTCTGGTGGGTACCCAAATGGTGGCCAAAGGCATTGATTTTGAACGCGTGACTTTGGTGGGCATTATTACCGCGGACACAGCGCTGAACCTGCCTGATTTCCGGGCGGAAGAGCGGACCTTTCAACTCATGGTCCAGGTGGCCGGGCGGGCCGGCAGAGGCGGGGCGCCGGGGCTGGTGATTGCCCAGACCCATCATGCTGATCATGATGTGCTGCAAATGGCGGCGCAGCATGATTATAGCGCTTTTTATCACCGCGAGATTGAGACCAGGCGCCTGCTGGGTTATCCGCCTTTCATGCGCCTGGCCAACATTGTATGCCGCAGCCTATCTGCAGAAGCAGCGCAAAAAACCGCCCAGGCTATTGCCAATAAAGCCCGCTCTGTAGCCGGCCGCCGGGACCAGGTGCTGGGCCCGGCGCCATCACCCTATCAACGGGTGGCCAAGGAAACCCGCTTCCAGGTGCTTCTCAAGTCGCCCAGCCACCAGCAGCGCAGCCGCTTGATTGACGCCATTCAACGCTTAAACCTTAAAAGCAACGTGAAACTCACCATCGACGTGGATCCTGTCAATTTGTTGTAATCCGGAAATTGGTGCCAGGCCCAGATTCACAAAAAAGGATAAAGGACACACCGCCAAAGATCGAAAAGATTTCCTGCGCCGTTTTCCGATTCCGGCGGTCTAAAAAAATGTGCAGCCAGCCTGGGCTTGCATGAAAAAGGGGTATTCATGTATAATAACACCCTCTTATGAAGGAGTTGGACTATGGCAAAATTACCGATAGTGATGTGGGGCAACCCCATCTTAAAACAAAAAGCCCAAGAAGTAGTGACGGTTGACGACAGTCTGCGCCAATTAGTAAACGATATGTTTGATACCATGGCCGCTGAGAATGGTGTAGGCTTGGCGGGCAACCAGGTAGGCGTGCTTAAACGGGTTTTTGTGGTGGAAATTCCGCAAAAAGTCGGGCCCAGTTTCAAGGCCGTGCTGCTCAATCCCAAGATTACCCAACGCAGCCGGGAAAAGGAAACCCAGGAAGAGGGGTGTCTGTCTTTTCCGGGCATTTACGGTCCGGTGGAGCGTCATTACCGGGTGGTGGTGGAGGGCATGGACCTGAACTGGCAGCCCGTTAAAATCGAAGGCGAGGCCCTTTTGGCCAGGGCCATTCAACATGAACTGGATCATCTGGACGGGGTGGTATTCGTGGAACGCATGAACATGATTCACCGCACCATGCTCAGCAAGCCTTTGCGGGAGCTGGCCCGGACCACCAAAGCCGGTCTGGCGCCCCAGGCTCCCAGCCGGTTGTAATCCAGTGATGAAACCCAAGTTGGTCTTTATGGGAACGCCTGATTTTGGCGTGCCTTCGTTGGATTATTTACTAAGCCGGGATTATCCTGTGTTGGCGGTGGTCACCCAACCGGATCGTGCCAAGGGCAGAGGACAAAAACCGGCTTTTTCGGAAGTTAAAAATTTTGCCCAAGCCCATGGTCTCAGCGTACTTCAGCCGGAAAATGTGAACAGCAGCACCTTTTTAGAGACGCTTAAAGCGCTTGCCCCGATGGTGGTGGTGGTCGCGGCCTTTGGCCAACTGCTGAAACAGCCGCTGCTTGACTTGCCGCTCTGGGGGTGTATCAACCTGCACGGTTCCCTGCTTCCCCGTTACCGGGGTGCTGCGCCCATTCAATGGGCCATTGCCAATGGGGAAAAGGAAACCGGCATTACGGTGCAACGGATGGCGCTCAAAATGGACAGCGGCCCCATCCTGACCCAACGCAAAGTTGACATTGGACCTGATGACCGGGCGTCCGAAGTGTTTGATCGCCTGGCCCATTTAGGAGGACCGGCCCTGGAAGAGGCTCTGGAACTGCTGGCTGAGCAGGGACCCATGGCAGGCGTGCCCCAGGACGAAGCGCTGGCCACTTATGCACCCCGCCTGACGCGGACGGACGGAGAACTGGATTGGCGGCAACCGGCTCTGGTTTTGCACGATCGGGTAAGAGGATTTTACCCCTGGCCCGGTACTTACACCGAGGCCAATGGAGAAAAACTAAAAATTTTGGCCACCCGTCCCGGCAAGAGTCAAGCGCCGGCAAGCGTCAAGACGGGAACGATTCTGGAGGTGGATCCCGACCGGGGTTGGCTGGTGGCAACAGGCGGGAACACCACCTTGTGGGTTCTGGATGTGCAATGCGCCAACAGCAAGGCCATGGCCGCCAATGCTTACACTTGCGGATACCGCGTGGGCGCGGGGGATGTGCTGGGGCGGAAGGAGAAGGTTGGATGAGTGATAAAAAAATCATCATTGTGGATGATGATGCCAGTATTTTGGAACTATTCCGGGATGTGCTGCAAGGCCACGGCTACACCGTGACCACCTTTACCCGCGGCTGGGATGCGTTGCAGTTTATTTCCCGTGATCATCCTGACCTGGTGATTCTTGACATCATGATGCCCCGGGTCAATGGCTATGAAGTGTGTCAGATTATGAAAGAGAATGCCAAAACCAAGCATATTCCCGTAATTTTTTTAACCGCCCTTTCCCATCAGGAAGCGCTGCGATGGGCGGCGGAAGGCGGCGCCGATGATTTCCTGACCAAACCCTGTACCCCGGACCGCTTGTTAAAACATGTGGAACGCCAATTGGGAGAAGGAGAGGAAGACCATGATGACCATGGACAAGACTTTGGAGAAAATCCGGCACGAGATCAGCAAGGCCTTTAAACAAGAATTAATTTCCCTGATGATATATGGCTCGGCGGCGGTGAATGATCATCAACAGGGCGTCTCGGACATCAATGTGTTGCTGGTGATCAACGACATCACCATGGAAGCCCTTGATAAGATGCGCAAGTTGGTCAAGCCCTTGGCCAAACTGGGCGTCAACACGCCTCTTTTGATGACCAAGGAACACATTGAACGCTCCAGCGACGTTTTCCCCATTGAATTTCTGGAGATCAAAGAGAAGCACCTGCTGTTGCAGGGCGAGGATCTGTTTGCCCATTTGGACATTGAGACCACCAATTTGCGCCATGAATGCGAACATGAGCTGAAGGGCAGGCTGTTGAGGTTGCGCCAAAGCTATCTGGAAGTGGGAGAGCATGTCAGGGAATTGACGGCCGTGCTGGTGTCGGCTCAACAAGCCAATCTGCCGGCCTTTCGCACGGCCTTGCGGTTAAAAGGCATTACGCCGCCCCTGGCCAAGGAAGCAGTGCTGGAGACCCTGGCCTCCACGTTTGGGCTGAATAAGGAAATTTTTGTTAAGCTAAAGCTCCTGAAACAAGGTGAACTGAAGGTGACCTTTCCCATGCTAAGGGAATTGCTCGACATTTATCTTCGCGAGGTGGAAAAAGTTGCACGCGCTATTGACCGCTTATAAACATGGCTTCAAGGCTGTTCTGCTGGCCCTGGTGGTCAGCGCGGCCGCCCTGGCCGCACCCCCGGCCGGACAACCGCAAATTCCCCAACCCCAGGGTTATGTCAATGATTACGCCCATGTGCTCGACGGCCAGGCCCTTAACCGGCTGACGGCCTTGTCCGCCAGCCTGGAACAGGCTACGGGCGATGAGATGGTTTTTATGATCATGCCGACCATTGCGCCTTTTGATGATTTTACTTACGGTATGGCGGTGTATGACCAATGGAAAATCGGAAAAAAAGGCAAAGACAACGGCCTGTTGGTTCTTTTAGCCATGAAAGAACATCGTATTCGTATTATCACCGGCTATGGCCTGGAAGGGATCTTACCCGACGGCAAGCTGGGCCGCTTTCGCGATCAGTATTTAAAGCCTTATTTAAAACAAGGCCAAGTCGGCCAAGGGTTGTATAATATTGGTTTGGTGATTGCTCAAACCCTGGCCAAGGCTAAAAATGTAACGCTAAGCGGTCAATTAGGCCAGGCCCGGCCTGTGCGCAAGAAACGGACCGGGGAAGCTGCCGGTTACCTGATCTTTTTCCTTCTGATTATTATCAGCGGCATCATTTCGTCGATCCGCAACCGCCGTCTGGGCCGGCGCGGCGGCATGGGCCCCTATTTTTACGGTGGCGGTTTTTACCGGGGTGGTGGCGGTGGTTTTGGCGGAGGGTTCTCGGGCTTTGGCGGCGGCTTTTCCGGCGGCGGAGGCGTGGGCGGAAGCTGGTAAAAACCGGCAGGTACAAAAAATCAAACCGGAAAAACAACGAGAATTGCTCCATCTTGTACAGAAACGTAAAGTATCAGCATAGGAACTCAAAATTTTGCGCCCCTACAGCAATTATTTTTTGTTTTTATGGTATGCGATTTTGTCTTGCGTAGGGGCACGGCATGCCGTGCCCCTACTACTAATGGTAAACCGGAAAGATTATCTACACCAAAGGCGTGTATCTTGGAAACACCGAATAAACATTAGGAGGAAACGGGTATTATGGAAAAATCAGGATTGGCGTTGATCACCATTCTGGGCTTGATTTTGGGCGTGCTCTTGCTGTTGTTGATGGGCATTGTCTTTTATGTGGTCGGAAGTTACAACAGCCTCGTCAAGATGGACGTGGCGGTCAAGACCGCCTGGTCGCAGGTGGAAAATCAGCTGCAACGGCGCAATGACCTGATCCCCAATTTGGTGAATACGGTCAAGGGGTTTGCCAAACAGGAAAGAACCATTTTTGAAAATGTAGCCAATGCCAGGGCCAAACTGGCGGGTGCTTCGGGCATCAATGACAAAATCAATGCAGCCAATGAAGTGACCTCGTCCTTGGGCCGGCTGCTGGCCGTGGTGGAAAATTATCCCCAGCTCAAGTCGGACCAGAATTTCCGGCAATTAATGGACGAACTGGCGGGCACGGAAAACCGCATTGCCGTGGAGCGCATGCGCTACAATGAGGCTGTCAAGCGCTTCAACCAGTCCATCCGGATGTTCCCCAAGAACCTGATTGCCGGGTGGTTCCAATTTAAGGAAGCGACCTTGTTTGAAGCTGCCAAAGGCGCCAAGGAAGTGCCGAAAGTTGAATTTCAAATTGAAGATAAACCCTCCGGCTCCAAAGGGGAATAACGAAGCGATTAATTTAAAATATGAAAATCGAGAATCGACGTCAACAACGGGACAAGTAATCGACCGCATTTGAGCGTTATAAATGATTCTCCAATGTTCCGGATCAGGCGCAATTCATTGCGCCTGATCCGGGAGCAGTTCAGATGGTCGCCTTAATTTCGGTTAAGGAGGAAAGTCCGAGCTCCCAGGGCAAGGCGCTGGGTAACGCCCAGTCACGGCGACGTGAAGGAAAGTGCCACAGAAAACATACCGCCTCTCTATAGCCCCAGACTTCGTGCGCTGGTGGGGGGTAAGGGTGAAAAGGCGAGGTAAGAGCTCACCGCGTTTCCGGTGACGGAAACGGCACGGCAAACCCCGCCCGGAGCAAGACCAAATAGGAGAGGCCCGGCAGGCTTGCCTGCCGGGAGCCGCGGCCCGCGG
>CAYVTN010000114.1:0-8387 GCA_964454395.1 uncultured bacterium
GCCGGCTGGGTGCTAAAAGCCGGTACGATCCCAAGGTGATCGGGATTGTTGACTTGAAATTCATAGGCCCTGTCCTGGGTGACGCCGTTGCTTTCCAGCGCGGTGACAAAAGCCGTCCAAGTGCCTAGTGGCCCGGCGGGCAAGATGCCGCCATAGCCGAACCACTTCCAGGATGCGGGCGAGGTGCCGTCGGTGTTGAACAAGGTCATGGAAGCGCCGTTGACCCGGGTATTGCCGCTGCTGTCCAACACGGTCAAAGTGGCGCTGATAACATCATAGGCGCCCAAGGGATCGCTGATAAGCGCACCGAGGGAGACGGCCGCCCCGGGCGCCAAAGCCTGCCGGGTGTTGCCCAAACTGTCAAAGGTCTGAATGCTGTCCACCCGGATGTAAGTGCTGGTGGATAAAATAATTCTGGAGCGCTGGGTGGTGGACTGATAAACCCGGAAGTACCCGGTGGTGCTGCCATAGCCCAGATGATTGAAGCGCAGGCATAATTTGCACCCTGCCGGAACGGTTACCGCTGAGGACACTGGGATGGTGAACACTTCACTGGTGGGGCTGGCGTTGGAATGACGTATATTGGTTACCGTAACATCGCCAATGGCCACGGTGTTAAAACCATTGGTGTAAAAAAGGCTGACCGTTGCGTCCAGGGTGCGGTTATTGGTGGTCAGCACCAGGGGAATGGATATATCGGAAACGATGGTGAAATCATCGGCCATGACCGGCTGCATGGTCCAGGTTTGTTGGGAAAATACATCCACCTGGGAGTAGGTGCCTGTGCTATGGGTGTCCTGGGTGGTGTTGAGGGCAAAGTTGTCGCTGTTCGGATGAAGATAGAGGGTTTTGATCTTGCTGCCCGGGGCGGTGCTCAGGGTGGTCAACGTGACATGACCGCTCAGGGACCCGTTTTGTTGGGTACCGTTCAGGGTGGTGACATCCGTCACCCCGCCCAGGGCATTAAAGGGAAGATCTTTTTCCACCAGGACAAAGGCAGGGACGCCTGCCGCGACATCAACATCCGGATCGCCGTTGCCGTTGCTGTCATAGCCGGACATGATGCTGTCCCAGGTGCCGTCACCATCGCTGTCCGTGGCCATGAGCGTGCCCCCGCCGGTGCGAAGTTTGGTGGTCCACTGGGCGCTGGAGGAGGAAGCCGCCAGGTCAAAGCGGTCGGTCACTGTGCTGCTGGTCAGGGAAACACCGTAATAGTAAGCGCCGCCGGGTGCAACCACGGCCGAGCCGTCAGGCGCCATGGCAAAATCACTAATGACAAGCTGAACGGTTTTATAATCATTACCGGGCAGGCCGTCCGTATAAGAAGTATCGCTGTCCAGATCAGTGTAAATTTTTATTGTGTACGTTCCCGCGGGCAGACTGCTGATATCAAAGGGATAGGTTACATCAACAGTTTCATTGTCGGGCACTTCCAAATCAACTGCTGTAAAGGTTGTATCAATGGGCGTGAATCCGGTCGCCGTGGAAGTGATATTGACATGCACCGGCAAGTTGGCAAAGTCCTGCAACCCGTAAAGCGCTACCCGGGCATTAATATTAACTGTGGCTGTGGTGGCAGGGTTGTACATGTGATTGTTCCCGGGCGAGGTGATGGCCGCCACGCCCGTGTCATGCAGTTTACTTTTGCCATAATCTATGCCGTCCTGCATATCGCTGAAGGCTGAAGAATTCAGGGTATTGCCGTAGGCCCAGACAATCGGCACGACCCAGGTCTGGCCTGCCGCCAGACTGGAATGATCCCAGTCCATGGCCGTACCGGCGTCGCCGGTAAAATTGTTGTTGCCGTGCAAATTGTCATCGCGGATGTATTGCCAGATGGTGTTGTAGGTCGTGGTATCATGCTCGGCCGAGGCCTCGAAACCGGAAAACCCTCCGTAGGAGATGGGGTTGCCGGAAGATTTGTAGCCATAGATGGTGTCATAAGTGGCATTATAAGAACAGCTGTCATTGGTGTTATCGCCGTTAAAATTCCAGTCAAACCCCTGGAAAAAACGCAGGTTGGTGGCCGTGTGGCTGGCATCCAGATTCTTGACATAATAGAGGGAGGCAAACCATTTCATGTTGCCGCGAATAATGATTTTTTGGGTAACCCCCATGGACAAAGGCGCCCCGGAGGGCACGCCCAGCTGGGTGGTGATCACAGCCTCCAACTGGCCGCTCGGCGTTTGATGCATCAAGGTGTAGTTTCTTGACAGTTCCACAAAATTGCCGTCCGAGCCGGTGCCAATGCCGCCGGGATTGCCGTATTGCACCGTGCTGCCATAGGTATACCGCAGGGCAGCCTTGCCGCCGGCCATGGAATCAAAATTCTGGGCCAAGCCATTGTCTCCGTTGCGTCCAGCATGATCATTGGTCCATAAAGGCGTTCCACCGTCATAGGGCCAGACAATGGCGGAAATCTGTCCGCCGTAATCATTGCTGCCTGTGCCGGCAATCTCCACCAAAAGCGAGTTCATGGCTGTAGGCGGATCCAGAAATACGGTGTAGCCGTTGATGGGATCATCGTAAAACACCAGGGTTTGACCCTGCATGTACCACAACAACTGTTCCGGGGATTGTTGATTGGGATTGCGCCCCTGCGGTCTTTGATTTTTGATTTCCACGCCGTCGGCGCGCACAATTTTGTTGACGCGGTAACCGGGAGGGATCCTGGCAGAGAGCCGGTACCATTGGCTGTCCACTTTATTGCTTAGGTTAAGATCAATTTGGTTGTGTTTAAGATGGTTGACTTGGTTCAAGCCTGCCTTCTCTACCAGACGGGGATCTGCAGGAGGGGACGATTTTCCAATGGGCGCATGCGGATAAACATATTCCAAAAAGAGGCGCTGATTTTTTTTCAAGTGACGCCCCCGGCCCAAGGTCAAATCCTGGCGGTAAGCCGCCACCTCCACCTGCTGATTAATAACGGCCCGCACTTTTTGCGGTTTTTGTTTAGCCCAAGCCGCAAGATGGGTAAATGGTTTTGAGCCCGCACCGCTGGCTTTCACGCCCTGTTGATTGATCACGTCATCCTGATTGGAGACGGTGACCCTGGCGACGTATTGCCGGTTGACAGGGTCCCAGGCCACAAACTCATCAGGCGCGGACATAGACGTGGCTGCATAGCTGCCCACGGCCAACAGCATGGCCAATGGCAGCAGGACCCAGCCTGTCTTCCACGCATGCCCCCTATTCAGTTGTGATGATGCGGGTCCCTGCACAGCCAGCCGCTCCCATCAGTTATAAAATAATATCTCGGCTTTGGCAAATTTTCCAAAGTTGAGTAATATCAAATTTTAATGTTGCAGGAAAAGGCCGCGCTGCGCCCCGCGCATGCGGGGGCCGTTCCCTGCACTCTTAGTGCCGTGGTTTCTTGGCCACATGCTTGGCGGCCTTGGTAATGGCCACCACCATATCGGTCTCAAACTGTTGCGCCACCTCCGCCACACGCGTATAGGTGTGGCCCAGATTGGTCACGACGTACTTGGAGGGCAAATGATTAAGGGCAAAAGCAATGGTGTCCATTTTGCACCGTTCGCAGGTGCAGCCCTCGATTTCGCCTTTATCCAGCAACCGCTGATAATGTTGCGCCACTGCATCTTCCATGTAGTTTTTTAATTTCATGCTGCCTCTCCTCCTTGGGATTCAGAATCTGTTTTTAGTAGATTCCATAAAAGCTTTTTAATACCCGCCAGGGCAATGCCTTTGCCTGCATATTTTTTAATGAGCTGACATTGTTCAATGTCTTTTTCGGAATAAATTCTGACTTGCCCGAAACGTTGGGGTTTAATGAGACCGTGCTTTTCCCAGTTGCGAAGGGTTTGAGAATGGAGGTTAAGGAGTTGAGCTGCCTGACTGATTGAGTACATCGCACGCTCCCTACAAGATAATAATAAATAAGGCGCATACAGCCTTGCTCTTCATTCCCGTTTCCTGCTGCAACCGTGAGCGCCAATGGAATAAATTATTAATTTGTCATTGAAAAGTATCGACTTATCCCCGAGAATTATTAATACCTTGATAAAACCTATTCTATATTTTAGAGCGTAAATTGTCAAATATTTTGTTAATTATGCACAATGATCTAGGCAATAGCCTGTGGATAAAATATTTACAAATTTATTTATTTTAAAATTTACAAAATAATTACTTACTGTAAAAGTGTCTCCACTTCCCATAGCTCAATAAGCAACTGATGACCTCATATCCGGAAGTTTTATATTCCGAACAAGCCTGAACTGATACTACCCATCCTCTCACGTTTAGCGGTAATAAAATACCGCGCTGCAAGCTGCGGGGCATTGGCGATAACGAAATAAAAAGACCTGTTAAGATTCGCGCCGATGCTCCGATAATTTCTTTGGGTGTTAAACTACGAAACCGGTGAGGCCATGTTCAAACGATTGCTGCTTGTCATGATGGTTGTTTTCACTGGATTGATTTTAAGCCAGCTTCCCGGCCAGGCCTCCACCACCAGTGTCACACCCCTGCCAGTGGGGTTTGAAGGCATGCGCTTTACCGCCAATTCCCAATTCAATGTGGTGGCTCATGTCACCATCACCGCCGATGCCGGCGGTAGCACCTTAAATGCCATCTTTCTGTACAACAACGGCACAGCCCAGGAAGGCTCTGACCTTGCGGCCGGTCAAACCAAACTTTGGGTGGTTCATCCCGACAGTGGCGGTTTCAGCACCAGCACGGCCCAGCTGGTCGGCAGCTTTACCTACTACCCCAACCCCGGACAATTCTGGGAGTTCTTTCCCGATAAGTACATTGAAAATGGCAGCGGGCTGTATATAACCGTGGACGTTACCTCCAGTCCCACGGAAAATGCTTCTCTGGCCATGTATTTTGCCGCCCTGGAAATGGAATTTGACAACAGCACCTATTTGGCCCCTGCCAGTGATGCGCCGGCCTCGCCGCCTACCATTTACCTGACCAATTACACACCGCCTGTTTCCCTGCAGCTAGGCAGTACCTCCCTGGGCCAGCCTTCGTTATCCACAGGCCAAACGTTCTCTGCCTTGGAGTTCAATTTAAACAATGTCCAGACCGGTTTGACCGGTCCGGTTTACTTGCAGGGCATCACCATTACCGTACGCGACGGTTCAGGCAATCTGATTGCCCCGGACCGGGCTTTAAGCTCTTTGGGCATCCGTGACAGCGTGACCGATACTTTGATGGCTGTTAGCACCACCTTGCCCTCCACGCCGGGCGGCGTTTATCTTCCCTTTGCTCAATCCAATACGGTCATGGCTTCTTTTGACCGTCAGATCAAAGTCTTTGGCACCGTGACGTCCAATACGACCACGGCGGTTTCTAGTTTCACGATCGAGCTGAATTCAGCCCAGGATCTGGACGCCCTTTACTTGTACACCCTCAATCCCGTGCCTAAAACAGCTGCTCCGCCTCAGACCTTTCCCCTGCGCAGCAATGTTTACCAGATCGGGTTTACGGCCACCAGTCTGCAGGTCTACCATACCCCGGTGATGGCCCAGGATGAGGTGGTCATTCAAGGCCAGCCAAACGTCAATCCCCTTAACTTCACCTTTATCAATCCCGGCGATACCCAGACCTCAAGGGTGGATGTCACCCACTTGACATTGACCCTTACCGACCAAAGCGGCAACACCCTCTCGCCGGCCAGCATGTTTTCCCGCGTGGCCATCGCAGGCAATGTGAACTACGGGGAGTTGACTTCATTGCCTGACAGTAGTGGTGCGATCATTATCCCCATGAACATCAGCTATATTCCTGTGGCGGTTTATCATCCGGTGACCGTCTCCGTGGTGGCCGACATTCTGCCCACGGCCGCAGGTTCGGGCTTTATCCTTTCCCTGCAAAGTTCCATTTCCGTTCTGGCCCAGGACAGCAACCGTCAAATCCCCGTGACCATCAGCCAGGCCTATGCGTCCGATTCCTTTCCCATGAGTTCCCACACCATTCGCATTGCCAGCTCTTTTAGCATTACCAGCCAGAGTCTCGCGCCGCCCACGCTTTATCCCAACCAATCCCAGGATGTGCTCAGCCTGACCATTACTCATCCCGGGCCGTCCACCACCGGCCCCTTGGAAATCACAGGGATTACCATTACGGCTTCGGACCGAGAGGACCAGCCCGTCAATCTGGGGGACCAGATAAAGACCCTTTGGATCACCACCGGCCAGGGCGCCATTCTGGCCATGCAACCAGTGACCACCACGGGCGCGTCCTGTTTTATCCCCATGCCCGCTTATAATCTTCAGCCTAACACCAGCGTCACTCTGATTGTGCGCCTGCTCGGGCAAGCTCAATTTACGGCCTCCACCTTGAAGGTGTCGGTCCGGCAAAGCGATGATCTGGCCGTGCGTTTGCCTCAAGACCCCACCCGCAGTATTTATATCGGCGCCACCTGGCCGTTGGTTTGTTCGGCCATGAGCCTGGGCGGAGGCGAAGGGACTTTGTACCTCTCCAATTACCCCAACCCCTTTGCCGCCGGCTATCAGCAAACCAGCATTGCCTTTTATTTAAAACAATCCTGCACGGTCTCCATCAAACTGTTTACCCTGACCGGAGACCAGGTGCGCACCTTGGTCAACAATGAATTCCGCAGTGCCGGGGAACATCAGCTCACTTGGGATGGACGCACGAGATCAGGGCAGGCGGTGAAAAACGGGGTTTATCTTTTACGGCTGGAGGCCTTGCCTGTGGCTTCGGGAGACAAAATGATTCAACTGCGAAAAATTGCGGTGGTGAAATGATGCGACCTGGCCTGCGTTTGCTTGTTCTGGTGCTGCTCCTTGTGCCGCTGGGTCGGGGCCTGGTCGGTGCGGCTACTGATGCAGGCACGGAATCCGCCCTGAATCTTGGAGCCGGCGCCAAAGCCGTGGCCATGGGCGGCGCCGGCCTGGTGTTGGTTGACACAGCCAACAGCCTGCTCTGGAATCCAGCCAATCTGGCCTTTGCGCCGGCCATGACCATAACCGTGCAGCATGCCCTGCTCTTTGGCGACACCAACCACGATACAGTGGCCTTCAATTATCCTACTCTGGACTATGGCGGAGGCGGCATTGCCTTCCGGCGCATGGAAACAGGCGGCCTGGAACGGAGGGACGCCTTTAATCTGCCTGCAGGCTCTTTTGGCCTGATGGAACAGGAAGCCACCCTGGGTTATGCTTATCCTTTCTTGCCTTACCTGGCAGGCGGACTTTCCGTCAAAATCCATGATCTGCGGCTCGACGGATTGGAGAGCATGGCCCCCGGCATGGACCTGGGGGTGCTTTTCAATTATCCCGGGTACACGTTCCACGCCTCGGGCACGAACGTGTTCCGCAGCGTGCGGGTGGGCTTGAGCTGCCGCAATGCCGTTACCCCTGTGCTCACTCTGGCCGAGAACCACGACCGTCTTTTCACCAATTGGCGGGCCGGCGCAGGACTGGCGCTGAGCTTTATGCCCCAATGGCAGGATCAACTCCAGGTGGCCGTGGATGTGGAAAAGCCGGAAGCCGCCCAGATGCGCCTGCATGTGGGCCTTGATTACAGCCTGTGGAAGATGGTGTCCCTTCGCGGCGGCTGGGATCAGGAATATGTTTCCGCCGGCCTGGGCGTGCGCTATCAGAATTTTACCCTTGATTATGCGGTCAGCTTTCCTGAGATCGGTCTGCGCCATCTGGTGACCTTGACCGCTTCTTTGGGCCGCAGCATTGATGACCTGCGCGCCAACCGGGCTGCTGACGAAGCCAGGAAACGGCAGGCCATTATTGACCATCTGAAGAATAAGATGATCGACGACTACCGTCAGCAAGCCATGGCCCTTACGGAAAAAGGGAATTACGCCGCGGCCGTGCCCTTATGGGAAAAAGTGCTTGATTGGGAGCCGGACAACAAGGATGTGCAACATCGTCTGAAGTTGGCCAAGGAAGCGGTGATGCGTAAACAGAATTCAGAATCCCTTAAGCTGGCCAATGACTATTATGCAGATCAGCGCTATATTGATGTGATGGTGGAATGCCGTTCCGTACTGGACCGCGATCCGGACAACCGCTTTGCCAAGCAGCTTTACAGCCGGGCGGAAAAGCGGGCCAAGCGCCTGGGCCAGGATGCCAGCCTGTCTAATGTCAATCAGATCCGCAACATCCGCGAAGCCTACCAGAAGGGCTTGCAGGCTTATACAGAACGCGACTGGGCCAAAGCCATCACTTATTGGGAAACAGTCATTGAAAATACGCCTTTGCAAAAACAAGTCTATCGCTATCTTAGTTTTGCCCGCAACCGCCTGACTGAAGCGGAAAAAGCCAAGCTGAAACAGGCTAAGGCGAACAAGACAGAAAGCAAGCAACGCACCCTCTACAAGGAAGCGGTTAACCAGGCCAAGCATGGTGATTTGAAGAATGCCATGAAAACCTGGG
>CAYVTN010000115.1:0-8338 GCA_964454395.1 uncultured bacterium
TTCCGTGGCCACTTTCAATTCATCGGTCATCTTGTTGAACGTCATGCCCAACTGCCCCAATTCGTTGTTTTTCATCTTGGGGATGTGATAGTCCAGATTGCCGCTTCCAATTTCGCGGGCGCCTTTGGTGAGCGCCGAGACCGGCCGTAACATCCAGGTGACCATGATGATGGACCCGAGCAGGCCGGCCAGGACAAACAGAGCCGCCAAGCCGCTGGCGTTTTGCCAGGCCGCGGTCACCACTTTTTTGATGGTGGATTGGGATACCCCGATGTGCACTTCTCCGATCTTGGTGGTGCCTTCCAGAATGATGGGAATGCCCACGTCCAGCACCCAGCCATGGGCTTTGTCATAAAAAAAGCTGTGCGTCTTGGGCGCCGGGCGGTCAAGAGGATAGCTGTTGGGCGGCCGTCGATAGGCTTTGGCCACCAGAGAGGAATTGTCGGCCGCCACCACGCGGTTGTTGCGGTCCACGATCAGCGCATAAACCATGTCTTCGTTTTTCATGACATCCGCCATCAGCGTGGCCAGGCTAAGCTTGTCATTCGCCAGAAAAGGATCGATGCTGTGGGTGGCCACGTATTGCGCCAGGGCCACGCCGCGCCGGGTGACTTCCTTGGTGAGGGCGGTCTCCTCCTGTTTCAACACCACTGCGGTAAGCGTAACGGTGGTGGCCAGAATCAGCAGAATGACCCAGACGGCAAATTCGACTTTAATGCTTGACGATTTTTGCGGCCATGTTGGTTGTTGGTTTTGCAATGTCGTTTCCTCCGTGACGTAGCGCTTTTAGCCTGGGACAGTGGCCATGAGACCGGTTTTGCCGGCAATCGCTGCAGTAGGCCAGTTCAGGCGCACAGGGCACGAAGGTTTGCGCTCTGGCAGGTTGCGGAACACGTTTCCTGACGGGCATCAGCATCTCCTTGCTGGGGTAATTAGACAGTTATGATTATACAAAGAACCGCCCGTTTCGCCAAGCACTTGCTGCCCGTGAAACCAATAATCCCACATGGCGCCGGCAACAGTTACCCGCGATGGCGATGATCCTTAACATGATTCACACGGGACGGCCCCCTTCTCATGGTTCTGATGTTGACGCCCATCTGGGCTCAAACACCCTTCAGTGATGACGATGGGGCGTTGATTGCCAATTTGGACTTTTACCGCGATATGGTGGTGGCCAAAGACGCTGATTTTTTAAGTGATTATGAAATGATCGAACACACGAAGATGGGAAAGGAACAAAAGAGCGACGAGGTGACAGAAGATGAACTACCGGATTCTGATAATCACACTCCTTAATCTGATACTATTGTCCTTAGCGGGCCCGGGTTGGACGTCCGATCCGGCCACGCCGGAGGTTAATCAGAGCGGTTATCAAAAAAACTTGAAGGAATGGCAGGCCATGTCGCCCTCTGAAAAGGCGCTGTTAAGAGAGTAATACCGGTTATGGAAACGCATGTCCGCCTCCGAACGCCGCCGATGGGAACAGCGGTTGGCTTGGTTTCATCAGTTGCCGCCCAAACGCCAACAACAGTTGCGCCGGAATTTTATTCGATACCGGAATGCATCTCCGCTCCGAAGAAAATTGCTGAGAAGGAGATGGCAACTTTGGCAGGCGCTGCCTGAAGAAGAAAAAGAACGGATTAGAAGAAATTACCGGACGTTCTTGAATTTGCCCCCCCCCGCGGGAACGGGCGCGGCGCCTCAGCCTCCTGATGCAATGACAATGACTTTTTGCTCTCCGTCAGAGCAACGGCATCCTTTGTCTGCAATCCAACCTGTGTCGATAACGGCTACCCCCTGCTATTAAGTCGCTCATCCTAAGGCGGCCTTTATCAGAGCCAGAACAGCTGCTCCATGCCTTCAATTATTTTTCTCATTGACGAAACCATTTGTCTTCCCCGGTGTTATATCCTGTGTTGCACAATTTATTCTTTTCAGGAAGGAGACCAGGATGAAAAACACTTTAATCTCAAAAATAATGGTCTGGTTATGTTTGGGTTTATTGATGGGCGGCCTCTCGGGTTGTGTGGTCGCAGTCAGACGCCCTCCGATGCCGGTGGCCAGAGTTGAGGTAAGACCGGCGGCGCCGTTCCCTGCTGCGGTATGGGTTCGGGGCCATTGGCATTGGCGGGGCGGCCATTACCGCGGCCGCTGGATCTGGATTCCCGGGCATTGGCGCCGACCCTGATCGCCGGCCCTGGCCGAAACGCGGGGGAATTGGACAAGTACTGAAGTGGCAAGAAACCGCCGGAAGGCGGCTCAAAAAAGTGAGCAAGAATTGGAGGTAAGCGCAATGGGTAAAATCAAAACAGTGATGGTGGTGGTATGCATGGGCGTGCTGGCGGCAGGCAGTGGCTTTGGGGAAGCTCGCAGGTATGGCGCCGGCAATTAGGGTTATGGAAACAAGGTCAGCACGGCCTGTTTGGCCGTGGCAATGAAGGGATGGGGGATAACGCCGATAAGCAGCACGCCGATGAGGGCTACAATCATGGTCAGGCTGAGCGCCCAGTGGGGAGCGAGCAACACGGCCGGCTGGTCTTCACTGGGCTCGATGTACATGAGGCGCACGATCTTGAGGTAGTAATAAACCGACAGCGATGAGTTCAAAACCGCGATCAGCACCAGCCAGCCGAAGCCCTGGCTAAAAGCTGCGGTGAACAGATAAAATTTGGCG
Organism: uncultured bacterium; assembly: GCA_964454395.1. Lineage (GTDB taxonomy): Bacteria > Oederibacteriota > JAAXVQ01 > JAAXVQ01 > JAUVAV01 > CAVQBK01. The sequence continues at coordinate 2,678 of CAYVTN010000115.1, forward strand.
GTAAAGCCCACCAGGGGCGGAATGCCGGCCAAAGAAAGCAGCGCCAGCAGCATTAATAAAGCCAAACGGGGTGAGCGTGCGGCCAGGCCACGGTAGGCTTCCAGATCAGTGCGGCCTGAACCGCGTTCCAGGGCGATCACCACGCTGAACGCCGCGATGGTGGTTACCAAATAGGCAATGAGATAATACAGCAAGGCCGCCAGGCCGTCCCGGCTGAAGGCGACCAAGCCCATCAGCATATAGCCGGCCTGGGCAATGGAGGAATAAGCCAAAAGCCTTTTGATATTGGTTTGCACCAGGGCCGCAAAATTGCCCAACGACATAGTGATGGCCGACAGGATGGCCAAGGCCATGACCCAATGATGCTGCAAGGCCGGAAAGGCCTGGGCAAACAAACGGATGGCCAGGGCAAAACCCGCGGTCTTGCCGGCAATGGATAAGAAGGCCGTGACCGGTGTGGGCGCGCCTTCATAGGCATCGGGTGCCCACATATGAAAAGGCACCATGGCGATTTTAAAACCAATGCCCGCCACGACAAACACCAGACCTGCGGCCAGCAGCGGATGCTGAACTTGTTGGCGGATAACATCGCCCAGGCCGGCATAGGTAGTGACCCCTGTCACCACCATGACCAGCGACAATCCGAAGAGCAACACCGCCGACCCCAAGGCGGCCATGAGCAGGTATTTAATGCCGCCCTCCGCGGAGCGGGGATTCTGCGGTTGAAAAGCAGTCAAGAGCACCAGAGGAAAAGTGGTTAATTCCAAAGAGACCACCATCAGGATCAGTTCCTGGCTGGAAATCAGACTCATCATCCCCAGTCCGGAAAACAGCATCAGACTTTGAAAGTCCACCTGCGGCCTTTTCCAGACAGCTTCAAAATCCTTGACCATCATCACCAGCAGGAACATGGCGGCCAGCACCACTGATTTTAAAACCCTGGCCATGCCATCCACGATAAAAGCCTGTCCGAAGGTGGCGTCCGGGACCAGCCATACGGCGGTCGCAGCCAAAGCCAGGCCGATCAAAATCAGCAGGGTAATGCCCCAGCCATGGCTTTTTTTAACCATCAACCCGGCGATCACCACGGTCAGGACCAATATCAAAATAATCAGTTCCGGACTTAAAATGGACCAAGAGGATAACATCTTAAGCGCCTCCTAAAAGACCGGCCAGCGGCGCGACAGTGGTATTAATCATATTGATCATCAGGCTGGGATAAACGCCCACGCCCAAAAGCACAAGGATTAGCAGCAGCAGACAACCGCGTTCAATCCAGTTGGCGTCACGCAAGCCTGCGAAAGCATCCTTGACAGGCCCGAAAAATATTTTTTGCACGACCCTGAGCACATAAATAGCCGTGAACAGGATTCCCGTCACGGCAATGGCCGATACAATGGCATTGGTTTTAAAGGCCCCCAGGAACACAAGAAACTCCGCCACAAACCCGGAAAATCCGGGCAGGCCCAAGGAGACCAGGCCGCCAATGATGAAGGCCGTGGCCAAAAAGGGCATCTGGTTGACCAGGCCGCCCATGTCGGGAATGATGCGCGTGTGGGTGCGGCCGTAAACCATGCCGATCAGGGCGAAGAAAAGCCCGGTCATGATGCCGTGGGAAAACATCTGCAGCACCGCGCCGTTAAGCCCGATGGGATTCAAGGTGCAGATGCCCAGGAGCACAATGCCCATATGGGAGACTGAAGAATAAGCGACCACGTATTTCAGGTCCTTTTGGTGGGTGGCCACCAGTGAGCCGTAAACAATGTTGACCAAGGTGAACAAAGCCAGAATGGGCACCCAGAATTTGGCCCCCACCGGCAAAATTTCCAGGCCAACGCGGATGATCCCGAAGGCTCCCAATTTCATCAGCACGCCCGCATGCAGCATGGAAACCGCCGTGGGTGCGGAGGCATGGCCGTCGGGCGACCAGGTATGAAAGGGCCAGAACCCGGCCAGAATGCCGAAGCCCACGAACAGGACGGGAAAAAAGACAATTTGAAAAGCAGGCGAATATTTTTTCATCATCAATTGCTCAAGCTGAAAATTGTGCACGTCCCCCGCAAAATACATCGCCAGGAAGGCCACCAGCATCAAGGCGCTGCCCACCAGCAGATACAGGGTGAGCTTCATGGCTGAATATTCCTTTTTGCCCGTGCCCCAGATACCGATCAGCAGGTACATGGGCAGCACGGCAATTTCATAAAACAGGAAAAAAATGAAGAGGTCGCGGGCCACGAACACCCCGAACACGCCCATGACCAATATCAGCAACAAGGCAAAAAATTCCTGGCTGCGTTCCAGCACTTCCCAGGAGGCCAGGACCCCGGCGAAAATAATAATGCCTGTCAGCAGCACCATGGCCGCGCCCATGCCGTCCAAGCCCACAGCGTACTGTATGCCCAGGGAAGGCAGCAGATCCAGGTGTTCCCGCAATTGTAGGCCCGCCGTTTGCTGGTTATAATGGCAAAAAAAGTACACCGACAGCCCCAGCGATATCAGGCTCCCCGCCAAGGCAATCCATCTTGGCCAGGTGGTTCTCTCCCTGGGCAACATCATGATCAGCAAAGCCGAGACCAGGGGAACGATTATCAACAGAGAAAGAATCATTGGTTGCTCCTATTACCTTTCACTTAATACCAACCGGTCATCGTTTTCTGTAGGGGCCCGTACCCTTAATTCGGGCATCAATAACAATACATCCCTACTTTAGTGTGTTAGGCGCGGCGTGTGCAGGGGCACGGCGCTTGTCCCGCGAATGCTGGGACGCCGTGCCCCTGCGGGTTTAATTATCTTGCGCCATGCATAGGTCTTGCTGACACAGACGCTAACGCATCATCCCGGCCACGGCCGCCATGACCTGGGGGTGATTAATGAGCAGCGACACCAGCAGCAGCACCACGCCCAATACGAACACCAGCATGTAGGCATGCAGCCGCCCGGCTTGCAGCATCCGGCACCCCCGGCCCAGCTGCTGGCAAATCCAGGCCACGCCGTTGACAGCACCGTCCACCACATGCCGGTCAAACCAGGCCAGGCCTGCTGATACCACCCACAGTACACGGGTCACTAAAAACATATAGAATTCATCAATATAATATTTATGTTTGAGCAAACTATGCAGCCCGGCAAAGCGCCGCTGCAACAAAGCCGCTGAAACAGCCTTTTGGGCATAGACCAAATAGGCCCAGCCAATACCTGAAATGGCCGCCAAAAACGCCAAGAACGGTACTATCCTGGTATGCGCTTCCGCCTCGGGCCGGGGCGCGCCGAAAGAGAAAAGCAGAAAGTGTTCCAGCCCTTTGCCGAAAAAACCCAGCACCAGGGAGAGCGCGGCCAGGATCATCAGGGGCATGGTCATGACCAAAGGCGATTCGTGGCCATGCTGGTTCTGTTCCTTTCCAGTGAACACCACGAAAAACAAGCGGCCCATATAAAAGCTGGTCAAAAGGGCGGTTACCAACCCGACCACCAGCAGGTCAAGCCGGTGTGCGTTGTAAGCCGCCATGATCACCACGTCCTTGCTGAAAAAGCCGGACAAGGGCGGCACCCCGGCCAACGCCAGGCCGGCTATGGCCATGGTGGCGCCGGTAATTTTCATTTTTTTGCCCAAGCCGCCCATTTCCCAAATATTGTTGGTATGCACGGCGTGAATCACCGATCCGGCGGCCAAAAAGAGCAGGGCCTTAAACGCAGCATGCGTGGTAAGGTGAAACATACCGGCCGCAAAGCCGCCGCAGCCCAGGGCCATTATCATATAACCCAATTGGGACAAGGTGCTGTAGGCCAGAATGCGTTTGATGTCGTCCTGGACGCAGGCAATGGTGGCGGCAAAAATGGCGGTGAAGCCGCCCACCGTGGCCACCACGGTCATGGCCGTAGCCGAGGCTTCGAAAATCGGAAAAACACGGGCCACCAAAAACACACCGGCAGCCACCATGGTGGCTGCGTGGATCAGGGCTGATACCGGCGTGGGGCCTTCCATGGCATCGGGCAGCCAGACATGCAGGGGAAACTGCGCGCTTTTTCCGGCCGCGCCGGCAAAAATAAGCAGGGCTACGGCAGTAACGACCGGACCGGCCAGTTGGCCGCTGTTCACGGCCCGGCCTATATCCAGAATATTGAACTGGTTGAGCGTCAGTCCCAGCAGCAATAAAGCGATCAAAAAGCCAAGGTCTCCGAAACGGGTGACCACAAAGGCTTTCTTGGCGGCATTGGCCGCCTCCGGCTTGTGATTCCAAAAACCGATAAGCAGGTAGGACGAAAGCCCCACCAGCTCCCAAAACATGTAAACCAGGATCAGATTACTGGCCAGCACCAACCCCAACATGGAGAAGGTGAACAAAGACAAAAAGGCAAAATACCGGGCACGGTTGGGATCATCCGCCATGTACCCCATGGAATAAATATGGACCATGAAGGAAACGGACAGCACGATGACCAGCATGAGCACGGACAAGGGATCAAGCAGGATGCCAAAATCCAATTGCAGCTGGCCGGCAGTTTTAAGCCAGGTGATGGAAACGTGCTTCACGTCCGGATGGATCAGAAAATAGCCGAAAATTTTAAACCCGATGACCAAGGCCATAAACACCAAAGCCGATGTCATCCATCCGCTCCAGCGGTTTGCCCGCTTCCCCAGCAAAAACACTACGACAGCGCCCGTCAAGGGCAGCAAGGGAATGATCCAAGAAAGTCCTGTCATGACGGTCTCCTCACGTCTAGCCCTTCAAAATAGTCAGTTGGTCAAGATCCACATCTTTCTGCAAACGAAAGATGGTGATGATCAGCGCCAAACCCACGGCCGCTTCCGCAGCGGCAATGGTGATGATAAATACAGCAAACACCTGTCCTTCAGCCAAGCCGGTAAATACCGTGGCGGACACAAAATTCAAGGCCACGGCCAGCATGATCAGTTCGATGGAGAGCAGCAGGGCCACGGCATTGCGTCTGGTCAAGGCCCCGAATAATCCGATGGCAAAAAGCACGGCTGAAACGATCAAATAGGGGGTAGCACCCATGGTCATGACGGTTGCTCCTCCTTTCCTTTGGCAATAACAATAGCCCCGATAAGCGCAGCTAATAAAAGAATGGAGACCAGCTCAAAGGGCAGCACATAGTCGGTCAACAGCAGCTGGCCCAGCCGCTCCAGACTCAAGGGCGCGCCCAGGACGGCGGCTGGTTGAGGCTGGATCAGAATCACGCCTGTCACCAGTCCCACCAGGGCCAGCACCAGCACCACAGCCGTGGTGGTCAACTCATTGCTGGTGGGCAGCACGGGATGGTCGAATTGGCCGGTGAGCATGACTGCAAATACAGCCATCACCACCACCGCGCCGATATATACCAGCACCACCACCAGGGCCAAAAACTCCGCCCGCAAGGTCAGCATAAACCCGGCGATGCCCAGGCTGGTCACCGCAAAACTCAGCACAGCATGAAAAAGATTGCGCTTGAGCACGACCACCAAGGCACTGGCGATAGTGACAATGGCCAGCAAGCCAAATCCCAGCCAACTCATGGTTTGGCCTCCCCTGCAGCCTGGCTTGGCCCCTGTTGTTTGGGGGCCGGCATGCCGCCCTGCCACTGCTGCTCGAAATAAAGGGTTTCCAACTGCAAATGCCTCTTCAGGGCGCTTTTATCCCGCGCGGCCACTTCGTGATC
>CAYVTN010000116.1:0-8280 GCA_964454395.1 uncultured bacterium
CGCGCTTCCTGGCCTCTTTAACTTCCCGGGACAATCCGATGACCGATCTCACCCTGCGCCAATAACGGCGCGCCTGATACCAAGCCTGCTCTTTTTCCGCCAGCATGGCCAATTCGCGGTAAACAGGCCATAAGCTGGCGTCATCTTTGACCGCACTGTGATACTCTTCCTTGGCCCGCTTAATAAAATAACCACCCTCGGTCAAGGAGGTTTGGGCCATGGCTTCAAAGGTCCGGCCCAGCAACAAGTGGGCCGTGGCCAGCCGGCTGTATTCCCGCAACGCCTGCCAGAGCCAATTAACGGCGGCATGGTAGTTTTTGGATTTGATGGCAATCCATCCCAGCAGCAAGCGCTCGTGGAAATGGTCTCCCGGTGTGGTTAAGACTTTCTTTAATTCATTGCTTGCCCGGGCGAGCTCGCCGTTGACCAGGCAGGCCTGTGCCATGAGACTGCCTTGTTCATGAGCGTGTTGCAGCATTTTTAGCGCCTCTGCAAAACGATGGTCATCCATCAAAACCAAAGCCTGGTCCTTGAGCAGATCATGGTCATCAGGCGCATGGGACAGGAGACGGCCATACTCCCTGGCGGCCTGCTGATAATTTCCCTGATAATAGGAAACTTTGGCCAGAAGGCGGTCCCCTTCCGGTCTTTTTCCCGCAGCCAGGGTCAGGGCGCACAAACCCGGCAGGACCAAGGCCAGCAGGGCTAGTGATCGAACAGGTTTGGACCAAGGAGACCTGTCATGTTCCGTCATGATTGCGGCGGGGCTTGGGAAGATGTTGAAGAGGAGGAAAAGAAACTTAAGACGATCAGCCAGCCAACGCCAACGACCACCGCGCTGTCGGCTGCATTAAAGATGGGAAAATAAAAGGAACGATAGCTGAATTCAATGAAATCAATGACCGTGCCTGCCTGCAGGCGGTCGATCATGTTGCCCAGAGCGCCGCCGGTGATGAGTCCCAAGGGAATCATCAACCGCCAGCCTTTGGATTGCTCCAGTAAAGCGGTAATGGTCATGAACACCGAAGCCATAATGGCAATGACAATAAACAGGGTTAAACGCCAGGGCGCGTTGTGGTGGGCCAGAAAACTGAACGCCGCGCCCGGATTGCGCACATAAGTCAATTTCAGCACATTTCCCAACAGCGGCCAGCTATCGTAAAGATGCATATGGCTTGTGATCAAGGCTTTAGTGAGGCGGTCCAGCCCAAACGCCAGGCCTGCCACCAAGGCATAGAGTCCGAAAGCCCTGGTCAGTCTGAGGCCATGAAACTGCCGGATCCAATGTTGCCAGCGGGCGGGGGGGTGCATGACCGTCAACCCCGTTCCGCCGGCGCGGCGTCAGAGGACAAACTGTTGGCCACCACATCGGCACAACGCGGGCATAATTGAGGATGATCCTGGCGCTGGCCCACGCTTTTTAACACCCGCCAGCACCGCTCACATTTTTTACCCGACGCCGGGGTGACGGTAATGGTCAACTCCGGCGCAGTGGCGCCTGCTTCCTCCAGCATCACTTCCGAAACCACCAAAAAAGCGGGAAGAAGGTCATGGTGTGCCGCCGACAAAGCCGCTTTGGCGCCCCGGGTTTTAATGGTGACCGCAGCCTCGTAGGAATGGCGAATCCGCTTTTGCAGACGGGCTGCTTCCAATTGCTTCATCACTTCCGTGCGCAGTTCAAACAACCCCTGCCATTGTTGTTCCAAGGCTTGGTCCTTCCAGGCTTCGGGACAGTGCCGCCAGGACAAGAGGTGGACCGACAGCCGGTCTTCCGCTGCGTCAACCAACCCCTGGGCTCTGAGTTCCTGCCAGGCTTCCTCGGCCGTGTGAATGAGGATGGGCGCAATGGTTCTTAATACATGATTCAAAATGTGCCAGAGCACTGTTTGTGCGGACTGGCGGGAAAAGGACTCATGATCATCGGCATAGAGCCGGTCCTTGCACACATCGAAATAAAAAGCGGAAAGATCGGTGGCGCAAAAATTCTGCAGCACCTGGAACAATTTATGAAATTCATAGCTTTCATAGGAACTTTGCATCTGCTCCGCAAAGAGCGCCAGCCGATGCAGCATATATTGATCCATGGGTATCATCTGTTCCCGTGCGATTCCTTTGGCGGGATTAAAGCCGTGCAGATTGCCAAGCAAAAAGCGCAGGCTGTTGCGGATACGGCGGTAAGAGTCCACCATTCTTTTAAAAATTTCATCGGAAGCGCGGACATCATTCTGAATATTTTCCGACGCCACCCATAAACGCAAAATATCGGCGCCGCCATAGCGGGCGATGGCTTCGGTGGAGCTGATAAAATTTCCCAGTGACTTGGACATTTTTTTGCCTTCACCGTCCACGATGTAACCGTGGGTCAGCACTGCCCGGTAAGGCGCCTGCTCCAGGGACGCCATGGCGGTCAGCAAGGATACCTGAAACCAGCCGCGGTGTTGATCGGACCCTTCCAGATAAAGATCAGCCGGAAAATGCAGGTCCGGCCGCTTGGCCACCACCGCCGTGTGGGAAGCACTGGAATCGAACCACACATCCAAAATATCCGTTTCCTTGCGAAAGGTGGTGCCTTGGCAGTGGCTGCAGGCCGTCCCCTGGGGTACGAGGTCTTCCACCGCTTTTTCAAACCAGGCATCTGCGCTTTCTTTGGCCACCACATCCTCAATGGCTCTAAATACGTTCTCCTCCATCACGGGCTCGCCGCAGGCCGTGCAATAGACAATGGGCACCGGCACCCCCCAGGCCCGTTGGCGTGACAGGCACCAATCCGGCCGGCTTTCCACCATGGCGGCAATGCGGTTCCTGGAAATCTCCGGGATCCAGCGAATCTCATTCTCGATAGCCTGAAGCAGGCGCTGGCGGAAATGATCCTTGTCCACGTTCATAAACCATTGCTCCGTGGCCCGGAAAATGATGGGCGTATGGTGACGCCAGCAATGGGGATAGGCATGCTGGAGTTTGGCTTTGGCCATCAACGCCTGCTTTTCTTCCAGCAGGCGGATGATAGGTTCATTGGCTTCAAAGACAAACTGTCCTTGCATGAGCGGAAATTGGGCGGTAAACCTTCCATCAGGCCCCACGGGATTGAAAACCTCCAGGCCGAACTGTTTGCCGGCTACAAAGTCCTCCTGCCCATGGCCGGGCGCCGTATGCACGCAGCCCGTGCCGTTGTCTACGGTCACATGTGCGGCCGTAATGACCGGCACGATACGGTCGAGAAAAGGATGTTGGCAGCGTAGGCCCGGCAGGGCCTGGCCTTTGACCTTGCCCAGACGCTCAAAGGGTTTTTCCAACATGGCCCAATTGGGCTCCACCAGCGCATCAGCCAAAATATAATAGGCGCCTTCCGAAGCCACCAGGGCATAATCAAGATCAGGATGGACCGCAATGGCTTCATTGGCCGGCAGGGTCCAGGGAGTAGTAGTCCAGATGGGAATGTATATGGGCCCCGACGGTTTTTCGCCCAGGCCTTGCGCCCAGCCCTCCACCACTTGAAAGCGCACGGTGATGCTGGGGCTGGTATGGTCCGCATATTCGACCTCGGCTTCCGCCAAGGCGCTTTGGCATTCCGTACACCAGTGAACGGGCTTTAAGCCGCGATAAATAAAACCCTTGCCCGCCAATTGGCCGAAGAGCCGGACAATGGCGGCCTGATAGGCCTTGTTCATGGTCAGATAGGGATCATTCCAATCGCCCAATACACCCAACCGTTTAAACTGCGCTTTTTGATGAGCCACAAATTTTTCCGCATAACTGCGGCAGGCCTTGCGCACCACCAGCCGGTTGGCTGCTTTTTCTTCCGGTAGCTGGGCCACCACTTTATGCTCAATGGGCATGCCATGACAATCCCATCCCGGTACATAGGGAGCGTCAAAGCCTTGCATGCTTTTATATTTAATGATGATGTCTTTGGATATTTTATTAAAGGCTGTGCCCATGTGCACATCGCCATTGGCATAGGGCGGACCGTCATGAAGCACGAATTTGGGCTTGCCGGCGGCCTGTTGGCGGATTAATTCATAAAGTCCCATTTTTTCCCACCCTGCCTGGATCTCCGGTTCCCTGCTGACCAGGGAAGCTTTCATGGGAAAAGCGGTCTGAGGCAAATTGACGGTCTTGCTGTAATCCATGAGGTATCTCCATCATTCTGAAAAATGTTGTGATGATTGGCGGCTGGGACAGGTGCCCGCCGAAGGTCAACAAGGCCCGCCGCCCTGGTTCAAGCCAATCGGGGCGGCTTGATAACCGTTCGCTTAGTTAAATTTTCCGGCTATCATAGCATTCGCATTATTCCTATGTCAATGCGCTTGGCCGCGGCAAGCAACGATCCGTCATGGGTTCCTACTTTAGCCGGTTTGGAGTCTGCGTCAGCAAGATAGTCGCATCCTGCGTGGAAAATGGAAAGCGTAGGGGCAGCCGAAGGCGTCCCTTTCACACAATATCGGTTCCGATAGGGGCACGGCGCGCCGTGCCCCACACACCGCTAAACCCAGCGAAGCTGGATAAGATTCTGTATGTCTGGGTTATCTACGAAAAAACGTAGATAACCCAGACATAGAATCTAACACTATCAAAGTGGGGGCGTATTGAATACGCCCCTACTCACACCAAAAGACACCATTCGGCAAATAAAGATAAACGATCGTGAGGCAGATTTTTTATTCCGGTTCCGCTGTTTTAGAATCATAGGCGCCTTGTCCTTCCGGTAGAAGCCCTTTCTCGTCAACCGGCGCCGGCTTGGCGATCAGACCCGAGGTGGTGACGTAAATGTCATATTGCCCGCCGCCGCGGGCCGGCCGGGAGACCGCATTGCCGTATACGGCTTCCACCAGGGGAAGATGCAGGTTGGTTTGGGTCAAGGTCCACCACAACCAATCCCGGCCTCCCTGCAGGGCATAGGCCATATGCCGCCGGTCCCGTTCGTCCTGAGGCGTTTCGTAGATGCCTTTAAGCTGGTTCAGACGGTAACCGGTATGAATGCCCATGAGGTTGACTTTGGGCGTCCATTTTAAAATATGGGCATTCACTTCCCACATGTCGCCAAACAAACTGTACACCTGGCCCTTTAGTTCCTCGTCCGGCTTGATTGGCGTGAAACGGATTAACATTTCCTTGTTTTGCGGATCCCACTGGAGACATTCCACCCTGGCCACCAGTTTTTCCTTGGTGAAGGTTTGGTAGGTTTTTAAACTCACGCCGGCAAAGATCACCACCAGTCCCAGCAGCAGCACGATGGTGACCAGCATCAGTTGAAATGTGGCACGGGCCGGGTGCATTCCGGCCGATTTTTTAATGGCCTTGGGCTGACGGTATCTGAGACGTTCCATCAGCACAAACAGGCCGTGCACAAGTCCCAGCAGGCCCACGGCCATAATCACCGCTCCCGCCAACAGCAGGGCATTGCCGTTTTTCAACCAGGAAATGAGATCGAGTCCCTGCATCAGCCAACCCTTTCCTGCCGGCGCTTGACAAAATCCGCAACCTCGCTCCAGGGCATTTTACGTTGTTCCCCGCTGGCCATATTTTTGAGTTCCACGTGCAGTGCTTCTCCAGGATCAACAAAGAGGGCGTAAGCAGCCTGGATTTTATCGGCTTTTTTCATCAAGGCTTTGGTGCTCTTCGGTTCATGGTCATACCCCACGGCCAGGCCCTGTTGTCTGAGCTCCATCACCTGTTGCAAGGTTTGCAACCGGTCTTCACCGGGCGCCACCACCAGCACATCCGGGCGCCGGGGATGATAAAAAACAGGGTCAATGAGCTCCATGGCCCGTTCCAGGCCCATGGACCAGCCGATGGCCGGCAGGTCCGGCCCTTCCAAATCCAGGAGCAAATGGTCATAACGGCCGCCTGCAGCCACGGCGTTTTGCGCACCCAGATTGTCGGCGGTCACTTCAAAGACCGTACGGGTATAATAGTCAAGGCCCCGCATGAGGCGGGGATTAATCCGGTAGGTCACGGCCAGGGCGTCCAGATGACGCGTCACTTCCTGCTGATGACCGCGGCAGTCGCCGCATAAGCTGTCCTGGATGTCAGGGGCTTGCTGCATAATGGCGCGGCACCGGGGTTGTTTGCAGTCAAATAACCGGAGAGGATTTTTATGCATCCGTTGCCGGCAATCCTGGCACAACTCGCCTGCATGCTCCCGGGCATACTTGCGTAACCGCTGGCTGTAGCCTGGCCGGCAAACCCGGCAACCCACGGAATTAAGCTCCACCTGCACGCCGATTACGTGCAGACGCCGGAGTAACGCCACCAGCATGGCCATGGCTTCCGCATCCAGGGCTGCTGCCGGACTGCCGACGAACTCCGCGCCAATTTGAGTAAACTGACGCAAACGGCCGCGCTGGGGCCGTTCATAACGAAACATGGGCCCCATGTAAAAATAACGTTTGAGGCCGGGCGATTGCTTGTGCATTTCATGCTCAATATAGGCGCGCGCCACCGAGGCCGTGGCTTCCGGCCTCAGCACCATCTGGCTGTTATCTCCTGCTTCGCCTTCTTTGTCTTTGGCGGGCACATAAAACATTTCCTTGTTGACAATGTCCGTGCCTTCTCCCACCCCCCGTTCAAAAAGCAGGGTATGCTCCACCACGGGCGTCATGATTTCACCCAGATCATGGAGCCGGAAAAATGCACGGGCCGTGGCCATGATCTGCTGATAGTGTTGGGCATCATCGGGAAATACATCACGCATACCCTTGACGCCGTGAAAACGGTAGTTTTCCAGCATGTCTTATCTTACCCTTCTTAATTTGCCGTGATCGATTTCCAGGAAAAGGGGTTGGCGCTGAATCTCCCCGTCAGGCGTGATAATGGCGCGCCCGGTGATGCCGTTGAAAGCGCGCATGGCCAGCAATTGCCTTTGAAAAGCAGAACGGCGCATTTCCTTTTCGGGCATGGTCTTTAAGATGGCCGCTATCAGCCATGTGGCATCATAGGCTTGGGCTGCCAGGGCCGTGGGCCGGTTGGCAAACATGGTCTGGTAAAGATCCACAAATTCCTGACTGCGGGTGTCCGGCAAGTCGGGCCAGAAAGCCACGCTGAATACCGCCTGGTCAAGCACGTCGCGACCCTGCCTTAAGAGTCCGCTGGTTTGCCAGGCATCGGCCCCGAAAACCGGCACCTTGATCTCGTAAAACTCCAACTGGGAGGTGATTAATATGGCATCCCGAGCGGGCACGGGCAGATAAAGGGCCTCCATGGCTTTGAGATTTTGATTGGGCGGTATGCTCTTTTTCCAGGTTTTATCCATGGAAGCGAGTTGTTTGCCACTATGGCCGCTGATCAGCCGGAGGTGCACTTCAAAGGTGACGGCCTGGGTATCTTTGCCGGGATTGACCAGACTCTCCCCCGGGCGCTGAACCACTTGCCCCAACACCACAAAGTCGGCACCCAAAGCTGCGCCGGCCTTTTTGCCCAGATTAGGATCAGTTTGAAAAGGAGATAACCCGGCCTGCCGTAATTTTTTCAGGGTGTCGGCCTGGGTCATGACTTCACCGCCCTGCATGGGCGCCAGGGCATAGGAAAATTTTTCGGTCATCGTTTTACCCAGTCCCAATTTGGCGGTCAATTCCCCGGTCTCCCGAAAACGAATAATGGCTATTTTTTTCTCCGCCGGCGCGGGCTGGGTCGCCTTGTCTGCTTTTTTTTTGCCGCCGGGGTGGATAATGCGGTTGAACTGCACCGCTGCCGCGCCCATCAGACGGTCCATGGCTTTGCGTTCCGCCAATTGGGCATCTTTGATTTTGCCCGGATCCACGCCGCCCAACGCCAGCATTTGAGTTTTGAAGTCCGTGGCTCCCTGAGGATAGGTCAATTGCCCGACAATCTCGGCACCCAATGCCTTGGCTTTTTGAGCAAAAGCCCGGGCCAGCATCTGGTCATACGTGGCATTACCGCTTAAGATACCGATACGGTGCAGGTTCTTTCTGAGCACCACAAATTCGGCCATGGCTTCGCCTTGGGCCTCATTGGTCAACATATAGCGAAACAGGTAGGGATCGAGTTTGGTCAATCCTGCTTCTCCGGCCGAGGTGGTAATGACCGGGATGGACTGCCTCTTCAGTTCGGGAACAATTGCCTTCGCTCCATCGGACAAGGCAGGACCAATAATGGCCATCACCTTTTCCACATCGCGCAGATAGATCAGGCCGGCTATCGCGCCCGCCGTGGTGCCCCGCGAATCGGCCGTCACCAGCCCCAGTTGTTCTTCCGGCCGGCGTTGCTGATTGAGTTGTTTGATCGCCACTTCCATGCCCTGCTTGATGGTCTGGCCATAGG
>CAYVTN010000117.1:0-8260 GCA_964454395.1 uncultured bacterium
ATCCAATAACGCAGGGAATCCATGATCAGTTGCAGGACGTGCGGATTGCGCATATTCATGCTGTTGCCGGTTCCGGTATAATCCGTATAAAAGCGTTTGTCATCATTGAGCCGATAATAATAGGCATTGTCGATACCTTTGAAGCTGAGCATGGGTCCCAGATGATTGCCCTCGGCGGTGTGATTGTAGACCACGTCCAGGATAATCTCGATACCGGCTTGATGCAGGGTTTTGACCATCTGCTTGAATTCAGCCACTACGGCTTCAGGACGTTTGTCCGAAGCATAGGCATTGTGGGGCGCAAAATAACCGATGGAATTATATCCCCAATAATTGCTTAGTCCAGCTTCCAGCAGACGCTTGTCCTGGATGAAATGATGAACCGGCATGAGCTCCACAGCCGTAATGCCCAGAGACTGTAAATAATGAATGATAACCGGCTGGGCCAGTCCGGCATAGGTGCCGCGCAGCTCCGGGGCGATCTCTGAATGGAGGGCCGTCAAGCCTTTGACATGAGTTTCATAGATCACGGTCTCATGCCAAGGCAGTTGCAGGCGGCGGTCGCCGCTCCAATCAAAATTAGGCTGATGCACCACACTGCGCGGCATGAAGGGGGCACTGTCAGCAGGGTGTGAGCTGTCCGGTCCCTTGTCCTGGCGATAGGGGAAGACAGCCTCATTCCATTGCACTTGGCCTGTAAAAGCTTTGGCATAAGGATCAAGCAGCAGTTTGGCGGGGTTGCAACGATGGCCATTAGCCGGGTCCCAGGGGCCATGAACACGAAAACCATAGCGCTGACCAGGTTCCACTTCGGGCAGGTACCCATGATGGCAATAGCCGGTAACCTCAGGCAGATCGATTTTCGTTTCCTTGCCGGCTTCATCGAAAAGGCAAAGTTCCACCCGTTGGGCAACTTCAGAAAACAGGGAGAAATTGGTTCCCAACCCATCGTAAAAAGCGCCCAAGGGATAGGGTTGACCAGGCCATACTTTCATGAGCATAAGCCTCCTTTGGAAATTTTGTCCGACGATCGGGCGGCCAATGGATGAACTCTTCGCACTTTATCGCCACCAAAGAGATCCTGGTGATAGATGCAGAGGGTTTGGGAAAACTTTGGTGATTTTGATTATAACATTGCACAAGCACTTGGTAGTAGGATCATCTACAGCTTGTTTAAGGTGCAAGGTTATTTTATAATCGATTTGTTTTTATGATTTAGCACTGATGGGAGACATGATGTTATCAATTTTACTTTGGGTGCTGGCCGCATTGGGTGCCATCTTCGCAGCATTTGTTTTATATGCAGGTCCTTTGCTGTGGGTTTTCCTGCGCACTTCCGCTGTATCCCTTGATCCGGACCTGACGATTATGCTTGGCGGCGGAGGCAATTCGGTCATTCTCAAATCCGCCCAAACCAAACAGTTCCTAATTGTGGATACCAAATTTGGATTAGGCGCCAGGAAAATAAAAAGACATGTCCGGGCTGCAAGGGATTATAGGATTACCATTGTTAACACCCATGCTCACATCGACCATGTAGGTGGGAACAAGTTGTTCTCGAATGCAAGGATTATCACAGGAGGCCAGGAGACTGATGCCAACACAGTGCCACCGGGTAAAGAAAGAGAGCTTACCTTTGGCGATGAAATTGTAAAACTCTACAATGCATGCCAGGGCCATACATCCAATGATTTAACAGTTTATTTCGTCAAGCGCCGTGTTCTCATGACCGGCGATTTGGTGTTTCATCACTGGGTTCCGGTGGCGGGTAAACCCGGCACCGGAAGCATCCGCGGCTGGATTAGAGCCTTGGACCATCTTCTTCAAACCTATCCTGCCGCGACAGTGGTGCCGGGTCATGGGTCCTTAACGGATCTTACCGCTTTGGAGGAACAAAAAGCCTACTTTCTTTCCATCGTTCAGGCTGCCGATGATCCTCTCCAGTTGGCCAGCCTCGAGAAAAAATATGCTTCCTATCTCACCCTCCCCGGCATGTCCAGGGTTAAACAAGTTGCCGCTGCTTTCCACCAAGAAAAGCATGGCTAGTGGTATGATCACATGTTCTTGGGCTGTAAAATGCTGACCCGGTTGCCCTCGGTGTCGGTAAAGGAAACATACTGACCAATGCCCGGAATCTCCATAGGCTCACCCAAGACTGTTCCACCGGAGGAAGATATATTTTTCATAGCCTCTTTGATGTCCTTAACGGCGATGACCACCGAAGGGGCCAGGCCTTCGGTTTGGGCATTTTTTGGAAAAAAACCGCCATTGATCGTGCCCGGTGTTTTGACCATCCTGTTTTCATCAGTCTCTGCAGTACCGGCCGTTACATAATAACCCATGTCTTCGCCCATGGCCCGCATGTCCCACCCAAAAACAGACGAGTAAAATTTTACCACACGATCTTTGTTTTCATAAGGCATCTCGAAATGCGTTACAGGATTTTTCTCAGCCATGATCCTCATCTCCTTTGCCTTTTATTCTTCAACCGCTTGTTGGACCCCATTGCCATGACATTTCCGGGCGAACTAAAGCAAGAAAAAGCATATTGGATAGAAAAAAATCAATGGTAAATGGTCAAACCGGCTGTACAGTAAAGGTGATTTGGTTACAATTAATTTAAAAATAAAAAATGAGGTGGGGCCAATGCGGGACAAACGCTTTGTAGCAGCCCATCGGGGCGGACCGCTGCAAAAAGAACAGCACCGTCAGTTGATGCAATGGGCCTGTGCGTGTGCCGGGCATGTGTTGCCGCTGTTTGGCAAGACTATGGATGAACGTCTTATCCAGGCCTTGCAGGTGGCCCGGGCTTGGCAAGAAGGAAACGCCACGGTGGGTGATGCTAGAGAAGCAGCGGTACAGGCCCATGCGGCTGCCAGGGAAGCGTCTGATGCGGTGGCCTGTGCAGTGGCACGTGCCGTGGGGCATGCCGTGGCCACGGCCCACATGGCTGATCATGCCTTAGGGCCGGCATGGTATGCTTTAAAAGCCGTCAAACAAGCGGGACAGTCAACGGAGCAGGAACGGCAGTGGCAGGATCAACAACTGCCAAAGGACATTAGAGACCTGGTCTTAAGCGCCAGGGAAACTGGAAAATTCAAGAAATAATAAAATGACCAAATTATGCTGCCAGCTAAAGCTGTTTTGAAATAGAACGCATTGAGCAGTAACAATGAAAAAAAATTGAAAAAATTGAAGTTAGAATTTTTTAAGATAAAAACCAATGATAAGATTAATAAAAGGTTGGAGTCTCTGTCTGAATTATCTACGCGTCCCACGTAAATAATTCAGACAGAGACTCTAATCCAGCTTCGCTGGATTAATAAAAATTCAGCAATTGATTTTGGAGATTTTACCATTGGCTGTATTGAAGTTAACACGACAACGTGTTCTTATTGTTGTCATTGTATCCTTAACCCTCCTCTGGCCTAGTTTTGGATGGTCTATTAATGCTGTGATTTCAACCAAAACAAACCTATTGTCTCCAAAAATAGGTAGTGTCATCAAAAGTGCTTTTCCCGCCAATCCAGGTGAAAAACGCACGGTGGTGGTGGTGGAAGACCTCCACTGCAATGCACAGGTGCAACGTCATATTGCCGCCATCATTGGGGAATTGGCAAAAACACACCATCTGCGGCTGGTTGCGGAGGAAGGGGCTTGTGGCGCTGTCGATACGTCGGTACTTGCCGATCTTCCCCTGGAGGGTATTAAAAGAAAATTAAGCAATTCTTTTCTGGATCGTGGTTGGATTACCGGGGCGGAAGCGTATGCCATCATGCATCCGGACCGAAGCGATCTTTTAGGGCTGGAAGACAAAGCCCTTTATGATCAAAGCTACCGAGTTTTGCAAGGTTTTCTCAATGCTGAAAGCCTGGGCGCGCTTTTTGATTTACGGGAAGCCTTAAAAAACCACCATGGCGGTTTGGCTCAAGACCTTAAAGAAAAATTGGATATTTTAGAAAAAATGTTCAATATTTCCGCCACTCCCGATGAAGTGCAATTTTTCCGCCGCCATCGTGAAACCTTTCAACCGGCAGCTTTTTTGAAAACAGCTTCGGCTGAGGATTGCCCGGCGGCGCAAGATCTGCTTTTGTTGGAAACCAAATTAAAACAAGTTGAATTATTCTATAACCTCACTGATCAGCGGAGCGAAACCTTTATCCGTAACCTGCTCGGCCAGATGCAGGCCCGGCACCAAACGACAGCGCTTATGGTTACGGGAGGTTACCATTCCGCCCAAGTGCTGAAGGCTTTGGAGTCCAAAGGCATTGGCTATTACTTGGTGAGACCAAGTTATAACCAAAGGACAATAGTTAACCCTTACTTTGATCTGATCCAACAAAGGGAAACCCCTCTGGAAAAACTGCTGGCTAAAAATCAACTCGACATGGCACTGTTCAGCCGTTTTGGCCGCAGCGAATCGAGAGCGATGTTTCGTCTTATCAGCTTAATCCTGGTTCACAGTCTGCTCGGGCAGCACCACCTCCAAAAGCGTGAAAGGGATGTGCTGAAGCGTTTTATCTCCGATCAGCGCCTGATCGCCCTGCACCGCCTGGATCCGCGGAAACATGGGGAATTGCCGGCACTGGATGGCACCGAGTATTTTCTGGCAACTACCTCCGCAGCCGGGAAGCCTTTGGCCGTGCTTAGCCTGCCTGCCGGGCGGCTTGACGGGGACATCACCCGGGCCGTGCATCCCACCGAGCAGTTGACCGTTGGACCAATTGAAATTTTAGTTTTTCCTTATGCCGCGGCCATGGAGAGGGCCGTCGAAATATTGCGTCACCGGCCCGGCATGACGGCGGAACCTGAAACCCGGCAATTGTCTGAAGATGTGCCCCTGATGCAAGCGGCGCTCGCACAAGCGGCCCTTGCGGCCAAAGAGCGCTCCTGGTTTTCAGCGCACATTGGGGCCGTGCTGGCGGAAGATGGCCGGATCGTAGGGCGAGGGTACAATCATGCCTGGGCCGGCGGTCACGCGGAACATTGGGCCTTGTTGGATGCACTGCGCGCCAAAGCAGAAGAAGCAGTGGATATGGAGGACGGCAAAAGACAAGCCCTGGACAACCTTTTCTCACGTATTCAGGCCAGGGCACGGGTGCCTTCCTATCCCCGATTCCGTGAAGACATGATCCGGGATTTCAGTTTGGTTGACAGTCTCCTGGGGCATCCCATTCACCAAATGACTTTTTATGTCACTTATGAAACCTGCAACAACTGTTCGGCCATGTTGGCTGCCCTTAAGCCCGAGCGGCTGGTCATGGGGGCACCGGCGGCCAATCCCAGCTTCCGGGGATTAAACCTGCTGCAGCAAGCCGGGGTGAAAATTACCAAAGGGGTTTTAGCCAAAGAAGCCGGCCGGCTGACGCAGGGCTACCTTATTGGAGCAAGAACTTTCCCCCGCCTATACCCCATGGTGCAATCCATAATCCGGTTTGTTTACAGGCAGCTTACTGCCGCCAAATTGTCTGCCCCTGCGGCAGGCGCAGGGCAGCTTGATTCCATCGAGGCCGCCAATGCCTTGGGGCGCCTGGCGGTTGATGAAGTAAAGGTAGTTGGGGAAAATCAATTAGAAATTAAAGGTAGGCTTATTGGGGAAGCGGGGCTGCCACTGGATGATCAGAGAATAAGGCTGCGTTTGGACGTCAGTCCTTTTAATAATGGGACATTACGCAATCCCATGGAACTTTGGATATCCGGAAGAAATACCGGGCTTGACCGCAAGGACCGGCAAGCATTGGAGGCCTGCACTGCGGTAGGCAGGCAATTAATTGACAAAAAAGCAAGTCCGCTAACAGTGAGCTCGGGGTTTCATTCCGGGGTATACAGTATATTGGACTATGATGTGCTGGAAGGACCGGATAACTTCCTCTTGGCTGGATTAGGCATCACGACGAAGAGGGACGGGCAGGAAAGAAGGACGGTGTTAATGGCTGACGCATTGTTGAGACAGGGCAATCCCAGGGCCCGGGCCTATGCGTTTTTACATGAGGTGGGGGAAACCTTGGGTGACCGGATCAGAATCATCGTCGGTGATCCTACCTTGGAAATTCATAAGTATTTGCGTGGTCCGGGCAAAAGGGAACGGCTTGCACTGGACAAGGAGCCAACACCCCAAAAACAAGGTTTCCTTGAACGGTGCCTGGGGAAAGCGGCCGCCAACAGCTTTGTTGCCTGGCTTAAAGAATATAAAGCGCAGCGGGTGCTTAAGGTCCAAGAAAAGAAGGTCCATCGGCAAAAGCTGATCCATCTTGCCCACAGTTTAAAAATAGCCTTGCCCAGTGATGCCCATGCAGACACTATCGAAATTTATTTATGGAAAAGGATAGATCTGCTGTTTACATCAGGCAGCCTGCCGGCACGGTTAAATTTTGCGGCCAAGTTGATTTTTTTTAGCGTGGGTGAGCTTGCCGGCTTGCGATGGGCCATGATAAGGCACATGGTCTATCTTTCTTTCAGTCACCGGCCAGCTTTCAAACAGAATCAGTCCCTGGCCGAGATGATCAACCAATATCCCGACCATCCTCTGCCACCGGTAATTTTAGGGGGAACGGGCTTTCTCGGTTCCCACTTGGCTGAAACGCTAAGCCAATCAGGCCAACCCTTATTACTGCCGGTTAGATCCCATCCATCTCAAGGCCCCCTCAATGCCTTGTCGGAACAGCATAAGGTTGTATTGGCTCAAATTGGCGATTTTGCCGATCCGGCCAACCTTGCCCTTTTGGAGCAATTGGTGGCCCGGTCGCCTATCATTTATCATGTGGCGGCCAATCCCAATGCAGTGGTCAATAACTTGGATCAGGCGGAAGACAGGTTATACAATAATACATATTTAACAATGCTGCTGGCGCGGCTGGCTAAAAAATACGGCACCAAAGTCGTCTATGTATCGAGTGCGCATCAATACGGATTGGCGGGACAACAGTTGGCGGATCAAACCGTGGAAGAAGACACACCCCTTCCATTGGATGGCGCGATCCAAACATTTGCGGATAAAACAGCCGAAGCCATCGCACGCACTGTGGAGGACGTTCTTGACGGCACGGTGGAAAATCCCCGGCAAT
Organism: uncultured bacterium; assembly: GCA_964454395.1. Lineage (GTDB taxonomy): Bacteria > Oederibacteriota > JAAXVQ01 > JAAXVQ01 > JAUVAV01 > CAVQBK01. The sequence continues at coordinate 7,065 of CAYVTN010000117.1, forward strand.
CCATCCGGACTTTCTTAAGCAATTATTTTCCGAATGGTCCGTCCGGCGATGCATGGGAGAACATAAAAGCCGCGATTTATCCTGTTTCTAAAATACTGCCCGAGCAGGAATTGATGAACCTCCCTGCCGGCCAGTCGGTAAGCCTGCGGCCAACCAACATTTATGGACCTGATCAGAAGGGCGGAGTTATAAAATTATTTTTTGAACGCATGCTTAACGGTCGAGCGGTATATGCTTCAACTGACAGCAGGGATTTTGTCTGGGTGGATGATGTGGCGCAAGCCTTGCAGCTGTCCGGCCGCCGCCTGGCGGAAGGTCAATTGAAGAACAACGAGGTCATCAATATCGCTTCCGGCCAAGCGCCGTTGCCTATGAAGGTGCTGCTGGAAAAAATTGCCAATGTATTAGGCCGCTCCATTAAGGTGGAGGTTAAAGCCAATGATTCAGTACTGGTCATGCCCCGTTTCAGCATTGCCAAGTCTAAAGCGCTGCTGGGATGGGCGCCAAGGATAAATCTTGATCAAGGGCTGAAACGGGTTGCTGCCGCCATGGGGCCCCGGGCGGACGCACTGGAAAACGTTACAGGCAAGAGCAGTGATAGTGCCGAGCAGGAATTTAAAGGGACCAGACTGCATTGGATAAAATTATCGGAACTTCAGGGTGCCATTCATCATTTGGCAGGTCCTAATGTGCAAATAGAAAGTATTATTTGGAAAAGTCTGGAACCATCCCAAGATATTCCAAATGAGAGGCGATTCTTTAGCATTGCAGAAATCAAATGCAAAAGAGGTGAGGAACAGTTCTCCCTTTATGCAAAAAAACAGGGGTATCAAGCTACGGCTTTAGGAATGGGCTTGCTCAAGTCGCTGGGCATGCCAATTGTTGGCATTGAGCCATTTGGAGAAGATCATATCCTAATGGCTGATGCCGGGACGCCCATTGACGACTTGGGCAAGGCCATTGCCCAACTTAATCGCTTGGTTGGCAACCAAAAACAAGGAAAAGAACTATGGCAAAAGTTTAAGATGAAAATGGATTATGAAATTGGCAAAGTAATAGCCACCCTCATCATCCTTGCCTTTTTTGACGGCCATGAAAAAAATATTGTTGTCCGCGGGTTGGCACCTGTGATCAAGGCGCTGGAGCAAAATGACGCTGAACAGGCTTTCAGACAGCTTGCAATAGCGGTTGACTCC
>CAYVTN010000118.1:0-8246 GCA_964454395.1 uncultured bacterium
CCCTCCACGATCACCACATCATCAATGCGAATCGGTTGGGCAAAGGCGATCTGCAGCCCGGCGATCAGATTGCCCAAGGTGGGCCGGGCCGCCATGCCGGCCATAATGCCGATGATGCCCGCGGAGGCAAACAGGCCGGCGCCCAAATTACGGATGGGCGGAAACACCATAAGCATGAAGGCCAGGGTAATGAGAAGCACCGCCGAATGCATCAGCCGGCGCAGCACCACCACCTGGGTGTTGATTTTGCGCGCCAGCAGATTATCTTTTTCCTTCATGGTGTGGCGGCGAATAATAAAATCACTGCCCAGACTGACCAAAGAAGAAAGCTGCCAGCCCACGGCCAGAATCAGGGCGCAGAACATCAAGCGTTGGATGATCACTTCCGGAAAATCGCTGGGCATGGCGGGTGTCACGGAGATGAGGGAAGCAAAGAAAAAGAAAAGCAAAATGGTGCCCGGCCGCAGGGCCCGGTAGAAGGCTTTTTTCTCAATCAGATCGGTTTTAAGCTCAATGAGCCGGTAAAGCAACCGGCTGAGCAGGCGCCGCGCCAGCAGCGCGGCCACAAAGGCCGCAATTAATAAACCGCCATAGAGCAACAAAACCTGCCAATTGGAAGCAATATAATCCCACATGGACATTCCTCCACAGAAAAAATTAATGCTGCTTCATCCTAACACAACAACCTTGTTTTCAACCAGTGGTCTTTGCGGTTCCAGCTATGACCATCTCCCGGAAGTTGCAAAACCAAGCGGTCAATTTGAAACACTTTTTCAATAAATTATTGGAATCAGGAAAAAGAGCCTATAGTTAATTTGAACCGTCATTTGACCAAAGGTATACTTATACCGTAACCACTCAGGCCACTTGCGTATCAAGCCGGACGCATCCCTTTGGCCAATTAGCTTTTTCGGGCTTTTAACGTACCCGGACAGGCCACACGGGGTGCGTACCCTTACGGGCTTCACCCATGCTGTCAAAAGAATGCGGACCGTTGGGCTTCCGATACACTCCGAATGATAAGGTGCCCTGTCCTTGCCCGAAAAAGCTAATTGGCCAAAGGGATGCGTTCTACTCTCAATGAGTCCGAAATGACCTGAGTAGTTACCTTACACCAATCTTTTGCCAATGCAGGAAAACAACGTTAATTTAAGCAGCGGCAGCAAAAATTAAGGCCCCTGCCGATCACTTTTTACCACGGGAATATTTCCAATGACCAAAAGCTATTTCAAAAACATGATACCCATGACCGTCATGCTGCTTTTGTACAGCCTGCTGGTGCCTTCTTTTATATGGGCCCTTAATCCGGTCAATTTGGCTACAGGGCCCAACGTCATCACCTTGGGCGGGCAGAGCATCGACATCCCCCGGAAATGGGGGGCCATTGAGTCGGTTCAAATGGCGGATCCCAGCCGTCCGCTGGTGGTGCTCATAGAAGATTTGCACTGCCATGCCGAAGTGCAACGCCATATAGCCGATTTATTGGACTATCTTCGAGCGCAGGGGTTGGCGCTGGTGGGGCTGGAAGGCACCAGCCAAGCCGTGCCCGTGGACAAGCTCAGGACATTTCCCATTAAATCCATCAAGGCGCAGGTCGGGCGCTATCTGGTCAGGCAAGGCCGTCTCAGCGGGGCGGAACTGGCCGCCAGTCTCAGTGCGCAGCCGCTGCAGCTCCAAGGCATGGAAAATCAGGACAGTTATGACCGCAGTTATGCCTTGGCCATGAGTTTTTTAACCAATGAAACCCTGGGCTATGTCTGGGATGTGCGCGAACAACTCAACAGCCTCAAAGCCAAAGTATACCATCAGCCGCTGCTGGTTTTTGACAAAGGGCGGGAGGCATTTAAAGCAGGCCGATGGCCTTTGCGCAAGTATGCCCTCTATCTGTTACGACAGTGCGGGGTGCATCACATTAATACCACAAGCCTGACCGGGCTTAAGGCCTATCTGCGGCCCCTGCCCGACGCGTCCCTAAACCAGGATGACGTGCAGCCTGACCTTGCGAAGGCAGAACAGCTAATCCGGGAGCGCCTGTATAACAGCCCCGATGAGCGGCGTTTGGATCAGCAGGTGCACACCCTTGATGAAATGGAAAAACTGTTGAGTATCAGCATGAGCCCGGAAGAATGGGCCTGCTGGGAGGCGTCGGGCAGGAGTATTGAGGGGATCTGCACTTATTTGCGCGATCAGGGGGCCTTGGACGTTTCCCTTTTGGAGGCGGTCCAGGTCTTGAAAGCCCGTTGCCAGGCTGCCCGGGATTTTTACCGTCTGGCCTGCCACCGCAGCCGGCTGCTGGCCTTAAACATGATCCGGGCCATGCAGAGCGAACATCAGCACCTGGCCGCCCTGGTTACAGGCGGTTTTCACACGGCCCAAATTCAGCAGGAGCTCAAGGCGCAGGCGGTTAATGTGGTCACCATCCGGCCGCGCCTCACCCGGGTGGATTTGGTCAATCCCTATTGGGATATTCTCAAAGGGAAGCGCACGCCTTTGGAGCGCTTGCTGGCGCAGAATCAAAAAGCCCTGGCCGTGAAGCCGGGCCTGCTGCTGCCGGAACTGCGCGATGAAATGGACGTGCTGCTCAAAGCATTGCTGGTCTTTGAGTTCAAAGGGTTGCTCAAAAAAAGCACTATTCAGTTCAAAGCCAGGATTCAATCAGTGCTGAAAACTTACCCGGCCAATAATCAAGCCATACAATTTGATCCGGCTCAGGTCAAAACCTTGCGCGCCCGCCTATTGTCCCTGCCTTTTACAGCAAAAGCAAAATCTTTCTTTGTCACTGTGGGGGAAAAAATAAAAGCCCTTAAAGCCAGGGAAGTCATGTCCATCGATCAGCGGCATACCGTAAGTTATTATGACCGGAAGCCGGAAATAGCGCCCGAACAAGCACGGCTGCTGTTTATGGCCGTACGCTGGGCAACTTATGCGATGGTGTCCCATCAATCAGTCCTGACCCAGCAAGCGTTGACCCCTATGCCCGGCCTGTTTGGTCTGGGATTTAACCTCAATCTGCTGCTGACCCTCTTATTGATCGATTGGGTGCTCGCTCATTATCAGCGTCCGATCAAGCAATGGGCCGTGGCCGGGTTCCGCGACATCCGGGAAAAGATAAATCAGTCCATAGCATCTCAACCGTCTCCAACCCTCATGCGCCGCCAAGGCAGTTTGTCAGTCGGCGGGGTGCAACAACCGATTAATATACCCCCTTGGCGAGGAGTCCCTGAAAAAAGCGGATTACCGGAAGTTGATGTGACAACGGCGATCCAAGCCCGCGCGGCAGTGATTTTCATGGTGGAAGAATATTTAGCAGCTTTTCGCGGCCCCTATCGTCTGGCGGCTGTCAAGGGGCTGGCCGATTTTGTACATCTGCTAAACAAACTTGATCCCAGCCACAAGTTGTTTATGACTTATGCATTGCCCCTTTATCAGCACCTGCTGACCGACCAGGATCAACGTACAGCCGAAGCCGCGTTGGATAACAGCGCGCCGTTTATTACGACACTGATGGAGACCGATCCAACCGGCGGTCTTGCCTATGATTATGCCTATCCGGTTTATAAAACCATCGCCGGCCGGCCGGATACCTTCGCTTTCTTCACCAATAATTGCGGCGACGTAAATTATGTATTGGCCAACACAGGCACTTTCCCATACGATTCGAAACTTGTCGATCTCTATGAGGCATTTGAGCAACAGCCTTTTGACCAGGCGCAATGGGTTGAGCTGTTATCCCTGTTTCGAGCCCGGTTGAAAATGATCGAACAACACAAATCAGCTTATGAACACCGCGTGAAGAGCAAAAACAGACAGATAAGATATTCTATTAGTAAGATCCTTCATGAACAGAACTTAAGCGTTCAGGCGGGTCGTGAGCTACTCATCGCCCTAGACGATAAGGAAGTGCGGGATGTTTCTCAAGCTGAAAAAGACATTATCAACAGAACGCTCTCTCCCCTACTTTACCAGCCCCGGCCGCGAGATGATGAATGGCAGGAGGCAGTCAATGATTGCAGCCGACAACTAGCGGATTTAAACAGCGGCCACGGACGCCCGTCAGACAGGGCTGATTATGCCCAAAGGGATTTAATGTCCGGGGCGCAATGGCTTTTGCATAATGACGATGGCGAAGGCTTCTTTACGGTGTGGATTCCCAAACTATTGAAAAACTTAACGGGTAAAAGCCATGCAACCCATGCCTATGCGATCAGCATAATCCCGCAGGTATTAAACTTGGCGGATGAAAGCTGGTTTGAATATTCGCCTCAAATCCTGACATTGATTCGTAATCCTCATTTAAGCGCCAAAAATAAATATATGGTATTTGTCAGAACAATAATGGAAATGCGATTGTTGTCACGAGCAGAGGTCCGGTCCGGGCTGGCAGAAACCACACGGACTTGGATACAAACGATTGCATGGCTAAATCGTTTTAAGCAACATGGCATAGAAAGTCATAGCCGCAGCCGAAGTGCATTTCTGGATATGCTTGACAAGCTTAAAGCTGGCCTGGAGCAAACACATGGCCTGGATGCGGATCAGATAGGTTACATTTACAAAAATTATTTTAATACGCAAGATCTGCCCATGACCAATAATAAGCCGAAAAACTTGATCGCCCATATTTTGTGGGATATCGAACGGAGACATTTCGGCGGGCTAATTGACGATTCCTGGGGCCTGAGCATGCGCGGCGGACGTCATCCTCTTTCATATGACCGTATCATGGCTTTGATTACCTTTATCCATCAGCTACCCGAAGAACTCATTCCGCTTTTGTTCCAAGCCAAATCCACGGACAAGCAGCGCCGGCAAAGGCTGAAAGATCTATGTGAAGCAGGTAAACGATGGCCTCTGATTATGAAGCTTGGCTTGGAAGAAGAGGCCAAAAAACGTCTTGCCAGTGAGGCCGCACAAAGCACCATCAGGCCATTAGCTCCAATTTTGACCTCCATGATCGATCACCATCTCCTCCGTGTGTTCAACTTGGACATGAAATCCCCCCGGATGGATCAGCTTTCCGAACGGGAGATGCGGGTTATTTACTTCTTACTGGCCGTGTCCGGCGATCCGGGAAATGTGCTCAACCAAGCGCTGCAGCCCTATTATGCAGCCCGGTTGCAGGGCCAATCGGAAGCACAAGCGATCAAACAGTTTGCCCGCCATTTAAAACGCATCCCCTCCGTTGCCGCCATTTTGCCGCCCGATCGGCTTGTGGATGATGAAACAGGACGGCTGATCGCGCCTGATAAAATGGCCGACACGGTCCATCTAAAAGCAGGCGTGGAAGAGAAAGACCATGATCCAAGAAAAAAGGTCTATATCTATCGCGAGACTTCCCCGATAGCGCGCCTGCATCTTGGCTGGAAATTAGGGGAAAGCTGCTTGGACATAGAGAAATCCAATGTGTGGCTTGCCGGCTATGCCGCTCATCCCGGGATAGAGATTCTATACATTAAAGAACCGGGAAATGATCAGCCCATAGCCCGCTACAGTATTTATTTTGAACCTGAAAAAAACGGGTTATACTTAATCAGCAAAACCTATTCATCCCAACCCTACAATTATGTGCCCTTGCTGGGCAAGTACTTGGTAGCGTGGGCAGGGCTTCTGGCGAATAAAACCGGAAAACCGGTAACCGTTTTTATCCCCAATAAAATGGAGTTAAAAGAAAACCCCGGGCCTTTGTTTCAGCCTGTGCCGGAAGAGAGGATTAAACTTGTTGCAGGGCCTTGGGACTTTTATAGTGATTTGGATATGGAGAAGGATTTGCCTGCAGGAACGATCAAAGAGGAAGCCTATTCCGGCTTAAAAGCCATTATTAAACCCATTAAAAAATCACCAGTGCCTCTGGCGGTGGCCCTGTCGTCGGTTTTATTATTTCTTCCCATGATTGTCTTCGGCCAGGGCCTACCGGGCATGAGCGCCATGCCGCCTTCCCCACAAGACATCATGGTGGAGTCATTGATCACAGCATTGTATTTCATTCCTGTCATGGCGGTCATGTTGGTTCTGGTGATGTGGTTGGACCGACGTGTCAGCGCCAAGGCACAAGCCGTACCAGCTGCGCCCCTGTCGGAAAATGAAAAGCAAGAACAGCAAAAATTACTCAATACCATCAGGGCACTCGCCCCAAAACACCCGGGCTTGGCCATTAATCTTGAGCGTTTTATCGAAGGGTATGCAAGCAAAAAGGAAATCAAGTTTAGGCCCGAGCAAGTTAAGGCAATCATTACACAGCTCGTTAAAGAAGGTATCGTTCACCCGCGAAATCATGGGCTGGCTATATTGGGTCCGGAAGCTCAGCCCCAGGATCACGCCCGAGTAATGGAAAAGCGCAGCCAGGGGTGGGCAGGGGCGGCCATTCTTTTGTGGGCTTTATTAATATGGTCGTTTGCTTCTCCGGCGGAAGCCAGTGCTGTTCAGGGATGGCCCTTGATTACGGTGACGCTGCTGATAGTGGTCATGATAAGCGGTTTTTTTTATCATAATGCGCAAGAGAAGGCCTGGCGTAATGAACATCAAGGATGGCAACAGGTTATTATCGATGGCGTTTCCTTTTGGTGGGGGCGGCTAAATTTACCGGGGCGCCGGTCCGTGGGAACGCAGACGGCGCCGATGAGCGCGGGTAATGATCAGCAGCTTCCTTCTGTCCGATTGTCGGATCTGAAGTTTGATGACGCGCAAAAAAAGCGCGGACTTTTCTTCACTGTGCGCCCGGTGGACTACAACGGCCGAAAATGTGCTCTGGTAATCAGTCGGTTTTACGATAAAAGTGAAGCAATTCCAGCTATAGCTCGGTATGATTTAGAAAAAAAATATGGGATCAAAACCGGGGAAGATGCCCTTCGACATCTGGCCAGAAAAATAGAGTACATGAAGAAATTCATCGGCCGGACATATATGGGGCATCCTCTAGCACCTGAACTTTATGCTGAGGTTAAAGATCAGGAGGGCAGTGTAGTCGGCTATTTAATGGAATGGGTTGAAGGAAAGACACTTAAAGAATGGGTTGAATCAGGTGAACTATCAGGTGCTGATTATGAGAACGTCATTGAGCAAGCCAATGAGCAGATGGAAATATATCATGAACAAGGATTGTTTCATGGTGATCCCAACCCCGGCAATATAATTGCAAATAAACAGGAAAATAATTGGAATGTACGTCTTGTTGATTTTGGAATAAACCATCCAGAAAAAGAATACAAGACAGAAGAAGTTAATCACCGTCTTCGTAATATTCATATACGCAATGAAATTTATAGTCAAATAGTTGCCCGCTTACTTTATATCTGCAAAGATGTTTATGACCACGCCGGCGGGCATGCGAAAAAAGCACTGGTAGAAATTGTTAAAAGAGTGGTGGCCATTAACCGGCAACCGCCCCAACAGCGTATGTCAGAAATGGAAGCGTTTGTTCTGGAATTAGTTCGCCAAAATAGGTCTCAAGAAGAGGTGGAAGGGTGGGGAATAGACCAGAGACTGTTTGAAATCGACGAATTTAATCGAAGATATAAAAATAAAATAGAGCCAGAATTAGCTGCTGTAACCGACTTGATAACACATCATTATTTTGAAGCAATAGAAGCACCCCTTAAAGGGACGCAGTCTCCCCGCGAGATTATAGAGCAAGCCATTGCTCAAGCCGAAGCAATATTAACAACCAGCCCATTAGATAAGGTCCGCGGGCGCCGGTCCGCGGGCACACAGGCGGCGCCGATGAGCGCGGGTGATGATCAGCAGCTTCCCACCAAAACGAAAAAAGAGCACCGCTTATCGTGGATGGCCAAGCTGCCGGGGATAAGCCGGTTTTTTTATCATAATGCGCAAGAGAAGGCCTGGCGTAATGAACATCAAGGATGGCAACAGGTTATTATCGATGGCGTTTCCTTCTGGTGGGGGCGCTTGGGTGCGCTGGAGACGGTCCCTCGACTGAGTGATGCTTTCAAGAGGATTGCAGCATCATTTGAAAATGGATCCATTATAAAAAGCCTCATCATCAAAGCAGGTCAAGTCAACTGGCGAAAGGTGTTACTTTGGAGCACCGTGCTGATCATCCTGCTGGTCGTTATTATGGTTTTATACCACACCGGCATGGGCCAAGCGCAGCTTTTAAAACCGGGAAACATGGGAGGCCAATCGTTTTGGTGGGGGATGATTCCGGTGGGGATAGGCATGACCGGACGGCAACACTTTTTCCCTCACCGTCAGAATAGCGCCGGGGAATTGTCTTCTCGGGAAGCGTCCTT
>CAYVTN010000119.1:0-8164 GCA_964454395.1 uncultured bacterium
TGCAGATATTCCGGAATTAAATACTGTGGAAGAAATGATGCGATTTGAAGAGACCATCAATAATTTGCTAAAGCAAAGTTCGGAAAGAGGAGAAATACAACAAAAATTTCAAAATGCCCAGCAATCTCATGCACTGGTTGCAGCCGGTGATCCGGAATTGCTGTCCAAGGAAATGCAATTATATATGCCCTTCTGGCGCCTGTTGGAACAGTTTAGTACTGAACAAAAAATGGGTAGATTAACACTTGAACATGCACGGCTAAGTCCAGTAGTAACCTTTTCTAAAAAAAATGAGTTTGTAGACTTTGGAGTGATTGGCTTATTTCCTTTGGTAGCGGTAGCGATATGGTTACGTCATAGGGTTATTCCTGATGATACTGTTGGCCCTCCAGATCACCCTGATGATTCTCCGGCAGCTAGAGTTTCCATAGGAACTGAAGAGAAGGAGAGCGATCCGTTTGATGTCAGTGCTGGAGGCATGGTGCACGCAAGATTCTCTATGGACAATAATGATCAGTCTGGTCAAACATCAAGTAGCATGCCAACCAGTAGAAGATCCGAGACAAACGCTTCACGAGTATTGTTTGAAACCAATGGTCTGAAATCTGGACAAGCGAGCGTTTCATTAACCGACTTCAATCAGACTGCGGAAGAATTTCCAGCTGTTCAACCCCAAGCTCACACTGAATCCGTCCGAAATCCAGACTCTTCTGTGCGCCTGCCAAGTGTATCAGAAGGTCAAAGTACTGATAAACCTGTATCATCTTCTGATGCCTTAAATTTTAACGTGTCTTCTTCTTCAGCCCTACCTGGCCAAAGTAAAGCTGTCCCCGCTCCTGCACAGTCCGACGCACCCGCTGTAGGAAGTGAAGCATCCGCCCGGCCGGTCGTCATACCTGCTGAATTAAACACCGCCTCTACGGGGCTCCCTGGTGTCTTGAACGCCCTTCCGGGAAATCCGCGCGTGTCTGATGTCATTGGAGCACTCATGGATTTGCTAAGCGTGGCCGGCGCTGGCGGAGGTACTTTGGCTTTACAAATTGACAATACGGGCCTGAGGCAGCAAGTCCAAGCAGAAATCAGCAGACTACTGACAACGGGTACTCCTAATGATCAGACCTATGCACCTTTGAGCCGGGTTAATGTTTTAGCGGAAGGATCAGCTATCCCGCCATCCGGCTTGACGCTCAGCATTGTTTCCCAGGCGCCTGCCGGGGCAAGCGCTTATCAAACATTCAAGGTAACTAATGGCCGGGTTTGGATAAGAGAAAAACGTCCTGCCATTCCGATGGCTTATGTAACTCAATATCCGGAATTGCAAGCCCTTGGGAGCACACATGAACAAATCTTCAGACAACTTCAAAATCAATCGGAATTAGGGGGATGGTTCTTTGTTGATTCTGCAAAATTAAATTCAAGATATTCTACTTTGATTGAACAGGTAACCACTTACCGGCCTTTGACTGATGCTGAAGCAGCCACCTATCATCCGGAGGCAATTCTTCAGGCTGTCCAAAGCGCGCATTTTGCTCAGAATCAGGAAGTGCTGGCGCAGGTCAACCGGGCCTCCTTGGCGCAGGTCCAAGCCGTGATGTCCGATCCCAATCATGTGGTGCTGTTTCTTGGAGCGCACACTGAACCTTTGACCCTGCAGACCGAGACACCCAATACAGGAACCGATAATCATGCACGGGTTTATATGCACGCCATGGCCCCGGCATCTCAGGGTGCTTTGTCCGTCAGGACTGAACAGGCTTTGGCGCAGATTAAAATGCGGTTGGAACAACAGATACAATTAAGTGCTGCCCAGGATCCTGTTGCCACTCAGGCCCGTTTGCAGGCTTTGCATGCACTGATGGACTTACTGCATTCTAGCAGCCTGACAGCTATGGAGCTTGCACCGTCATTATTGTCAAATGAATCCCCACGTTTGGAGGGCGGGACCATTAACGGCATTTCGGAGCAGCAAGTGGAAACTGCAAAAAATACATTAATGAAAATAGCTCCCCAAGCGGTCAAAACAATGACGGACGACAACATCCGTGCCATAATACTCGAGCTCCAACGTGCGGATTTTCATATGATGGTGGCCCCAAGGGATTTAGGCATAGCCTTACTGGAGAAGAGTACAGGCAAGCCTTGGGAAGAGCAACCATCCTTGCTCGCAGACCTGGATCCTTTGGCTCTCCTGAACGCCGCCCACGGTTTCCCGCGGAATCCCGTTAGCCTGGAAGCCTTGGGAAGCCAGTTGGAATTTAAAGAGATGGGCCCGAAAACCACAGGGGGCAGGATTTTTGCCGCTATCCTGTTGCTATTTGTGGCCATTGATATGGTCGCCAAAGAGGCCGTAGGATACGCTTTGCGCCCTGCGCAAGGAAGTGAAAGCAAGTGGGTTTCACGAGTATTGGCCTTCTTCTTCTACAAAGCACACTTTTTCGTTTCCCTCTTGAAGATGTTAGGTGTCATTTTTTTAAGGGGAGTTGTATTGAACCGCTTCTCACCTGTTCTCAAGCAGCAATTAGGGGAATTGCAAGTTTTGAGGCAAAACAGTATTGATTATCGAACCGCAGAACCGGAAGAGTTGGAGAAAAATGCGCCTGACCTTATTCCTAATCAAGCCCAATTCAACCAATTGATGAACCGGATGGATAGAGGATTTTTCATTTTCCTGAGAGGACTATTGGGCTTGCAGAAGGATCAAATGGAAGGTTTGTATCCTCAATTGTTTGCGCTGATGCGCATCCAGCAGAATATGAAAAAACCGATGTGGTCTGCTGATCCCGCGGGTTATATGAGGGAGCAGATCAGGCAGTTAGCGACGGACTTGGATCAAGATGGACGTTCTGACAGCGGCATTTCTCGCCTTTTAGCTGAAAATCTTACCAGGGATCCCGAGCAGGCCCGTCGCGAGCTGCAAGAGCTCAAGCAGCAGCAGAATAATTTGAGAAGCGCGCAAAATCCGGATGCAACAGTCTTGGCTGCCGTTACTGCCCAAATCCAGAATCGCGAGTTGACAGTTGGGTTAAACAGCATTTTAGAACATCTGGATCAGGAAGGCTCCACGCAGGCCGTTCGGGAACAGTATATAAGACTACTGCTGGTACAACTTGGGCGCATCAATGTTTCCAGTGCTTATAAACGAGGGATATTTAGGATGCTTGGGTTAATCGATCCGTTTCAACAAGAAGCCTGCCAGGTAGCCATGGAAGATGGAATGACTTTGGCCTTTGCTTTGCCCAAGTTGCTGGTGGATACAGTACTTAGGGACAGGCTGGTGAACTTCTTTGAAGTGTACGACAGCCGTGGCAATATACTTATGCCCATGCGGCGGAATTTACATACCAGCGCACGCTCGGCGTAAAAACCGAAAATTCAAAAACCACAGAAAAACTAGGGGAGACGGAGTACCCCCCCGTCTCCCCTAATCCTCTTGCATTACCAAACACTTCTTATGGTCCAGTCACCGACTCAATGCTGCAACAAAGCCTCTAAAGCGTCAAAACCGTAATAAGAGGACTTGTTTCCGCCCCATGGGCCATGCCTTGTTACTCCTGGTTTTGTTCTATGACTGCAAGGTAAACTGCGGCAAAGGTTTTGAAAATATCGGGTGCATGGCCCATATAATCGTAGACCCTTTCCAGGCTGATCTTGGAGTAAGCATGAATTAACAGATTTCTGAAATCTGCCATGGTGGCTTGCTGAGCCGCAAACCCTTCGGAAATGACGTTTAGCCGGCCCAATTCCATTATGACATCTTTATAGGTTTTCGCCGACACCTGATATTGGGCTGACAGGATATGATTGCCAATGTCTAGGATGATCTCAATGCCCAAAACCAGGTTTCGTATGGCCGTATCACTGATGAAAAAATCGTCAAAAAAATCTTTCTTGGGCAGGGTATTAATTTTCGAGAGTTTGGCAATAACCTCATTGAGCATGGCCAGACGGCTGGCTACCGTTTGTTGATCAATAGCGGTCATAAATGCTTCCGGGCCTGCAATGGCAACCGGCCATAAGTTCCTAACTTGATATGCCGGGCAAGGGTTTGACGCTGGACACGGCGCAGATAGCGGGTATCTTCATAATCCTGCAGAATTTGCCTTTCCAGTTGAAACCGCGATGATTGATTGTCCGCATAAAGCAACTTTCCCATAATAACCGCGTTATAACGCAGCAGCGGATCATCAACCAACGCCAAGTTCATTAGATCGATATGATTGGTTTTGAAAAAATGCCTGAGAGCTTGAGAAATTGCCAATTCATGCGAAAGATAATGGTCTTTGCTCAAGGCGGGTTGGAAACGAAGGGCGATATCAATGTCGCTTAATTCATTATCGCGTTGGTTGGCACGGGAACCAAAGAGATAAGCTAAATCAACCTGATGGTTTCTAAATAGTAATGTAAGTTGTTCATATGCAAAATAATCCATTATCATGATGGACATCTTTCCTTCTTCCATTATTCATCTCCAAAAGTCTACACCTATCAAGCCGGATTTGGCAATGACTATATTGCTGAAAAAATGAAAAAACTTCATATTATAATTAGGAGCATTAATATTAATATGTTCCTACAATTCCCCGGGGTTTGCCACAGGGCAATTTAATGATTGTTTTAAAATTGGACAGCTGAAAACGGCTAGGAATAAAAATACGGTGGCTGGCACCAGAAAATGGTTAATTTTAAAGGGCGAATTACGAACGATATGTTGGCATAAAAAATGCTTAATAGTAAAAGGGATATGAAATTAAGGGAGGAGTACCATGAGACATGATCGTTTTACGATAAAAAGTCAAGAGGCCCTGGAAAGAACCATCAACTTAGCCGCAGAACAGGGTCATCCGGAAATTTATCCTATACATCTTTTACTGGCTCTGGTAAAGGAGCCGGAAGGGTTGATGCAGCCTTTGTTGGCCAAAATCGGTGTAGATCAAAAAATGTTGATTCAAACAGCAGAAGCGGCGCTCAAACGATTGCCCACTGTCACAGGGGCAGTGGCGGAACCCCGCGTTTCTCAAGCCCTGGCTCAGGTCCTGGAGCAAGGCTGGCAAGAGGCTCAGGGGTTAAAAGATGAGTACATCTCCACAGAGCATCTGCTTTTGGCGTTGGCCAAGGACAAAACCGATGCCGGCCAGTTAATGAAAACCGTTGGTCTTGATACCAATAGTCTATTGAAAGCACTGCAGGAAGTTCGAGGATCGCATCGCGTGACTGATCAGGCGCCGGAAGAAAAAATGCAGGCACTGAAAAAGTATTGCCGCGATTTGACGGAAGTGGCCCGCACAGGTAAGCTCGATCCTGTCATCGGCCGTGATCAGGAAATAAGGCGAACCGTGCAGGTCCTGTCGCGGCGCACTAAAAACAATCCGGTGCTCATCGGCGAACCGGGCGTGGGTAAAACCGCCATTGTGGAAGGGCTGGCCCAGCGCATCGTGGCCCAGGATGTGCCGGAAGGCTTGAAACAAAAACGGGTGCTGGCTTTGGATATGGGAGCCTTGATCGCCGGCGCCAAATACCGCGGCGAGTTTGAAGACCGGCTCAAAGCCGTGCTCAAGGAAATCAGCGAGCAAAAGGGCGATGTCATTCTTTTCATCGACGAATTGCATACTGTGGTCGGCGCCGGCGCGGCGGAAGGGGCCATGGATGCGTCCAATATGCTTAAACCGGCGCTGGCCAGGGGAGAGCTGCGTTGCATAGGCGCTACCACACTGAATGAGTATCGCAAGTACATTGAGAAAGATGCCGCTCTGGAACGGCGTTTTCAACCGGTTAAGATCGAGGAGCCATCAGTGCTTGATGCCATCTCCATTCTTCGTGGACTGCAGGAACGCTATGAAGTCCATCATGGCGTGAAAATCAAGGACTCGGCCATGGTGGCTGCAGTGGAATTGTCCCACCGTTATATTTCCGGCCGGTTCCTGCCCGACAAGGCCATTGACTTGATGGACGAGGCTGCCTCCAAACTGCGCACGGAAATAGACAGCATGCCTTCTGAATTGGATGAAGTGGAAAGAAGGGTGCGTCAATTGGAGGTGGAGCGGGAGGCCCTGAAAAAAGAAAAAGGCGCGGCCTCGCAAGGCCGGCTGGAAAAACTGGAGCAGGAACTAAACGATCAGCAGGAAAAACGAAATGCCTTGCGGGCCAAATGGCAGAATGAAAAACAACAGATTCAGCATGTCAAACAATGGAAGGAAGAAATAGAAAAATTAAAGCAGCAAGAGCTGCAAGCCGAGCGGGATAGCAACCTGGAAAAAGTGGCTGAGATCCGCTACGGCCAATTGCCGGCCTTGCAGGCCCGGTTGAAAGAAGCGGAGAGTAAAGTGGCTGGTCAGGATCAAGGCAGCACATTGGTGAAAGACTACATCGACGAAGAGGACATTGCCGAAGTGGTGGCACGGTGGACCGGTATCCCGGTCACCAAGCTGCTGGAAGGCGAGATGGATAAATTGTTGAAAATGGAAGACCGGCTCCATGAGCGCGTGATTGGACAAAAACAAGCGGTAACCGCAGTCTCCGATGCGGTGCGCCGGGCCCGTTCCGGCCTGGCCGAACCCAACCGTCCGCTGGGTTCTTTCCTGTTCTTGGGCCCCACCGGCGTGGGTAAAACCGAACTGGCCAAGGCTTTGGCGGCATTTCTCTTTGACGATGAGGCGGCCATGATCAGAATTGACATGTCGGAATATATGGAAAAGCATGCCGTGGCCCGTCTGATCGGCGCGCCTCCGGGCTATGTGGGCTATGATGAAGGCGGACAATTGACGGAAGCCGTGCGGCGCAGGCCTTACAGTTTGATTTTGTTCGATGAAATCGAAAAAGCTCATCCCGAAGTTTTTTCAATTCTGCTCCAGGTGCTTGACGACGGCCGTTTGACCGACGGCCAGGGCCGGACCGTGGATTTCAGGCAGTCCATGATCATCATGACCAGCAATGTAGGCAGCCAGCTGCTGGTGCAATCCGATCGAGCTATTGACGACCAATTAAAGGCCGCGGTGCTGCAGGAGCTGAATCATTATTTCAAACCGGAGTTCTTGAACCGTCTTGACGACATCATCATCTTCGAACGTTTGAACCAGGAACTCTTAAAAGCCATTGTCACCAAACAAGTGGCTCAGCTTACGACGCGTTTGGCGGAAAAACAAATCAGCCTGACCTTGGATGAGGCCGTCGTGGCCCTTCTGGCCAAGGAGGGTTATGATCCGGTTTACGGGGCCAGACCCTTGAAGCGGGCCATTCAGCGGCTGCTGACTGATCCCTTGGCCAGAAAACTGGTGGCCGGAGAGATAAAGCTGGGAGATCATGTGAACGCAACGCTGGTAAATGGTGAAATTGAATTTAAAAAGCCAACACGTTAAAGTTTTCGCAATTTTTGTGACTTTTACGTCATGGCTTCTTCGGGTGCGTAGGGAACGGTCGCGACCGTTCCCTACCATGTTGTGCCTGTAAGAAATGAAAAGATGACGCGTTCGGCATACAAAAAGCGTAGATCTTGCCAACCCATTATCTAAAACTATAATTTATCTATCCCTTTTCCGACAATCATGGTTAAATGATCTTCACAACAACTGCGGCCATGTACTCTTGGTCCGAGGCTGAATGACGCTCAGATCCTTGCAGGATAGACCATGAAAAAACATCTCCTTCTTTTGCTGACAGTGCTCTTATATGCTCTTCCTGTTATGGCAGCCGAACCCCATCTGGTGCCCTCCGCCCATGCCGGCACCAAGCCGGCCGACGGGTTGCTGGTCAAGTATAAAACCCCTCTGCCACAAGAGGCTCGGCACCAGCTCCTGGGACAGCTCAACATTAAGCGCCTTCATTTAAACCCTGGCCAATCCCTGCAAACTCAACAAGCACAATTGAAGCAAAATCCGGACATTGCCTGGACGCAGCCCAACCGCTGGCGTTATGCCCAGGCTGTGGAAGTGACGCCCAATGATATTTATTACCGGCCCGAACGCAATGACCGCCACTACCAGCAATGGTATTTATATATGATAAATGCCAATTACGCCTGGTCCCTAAGCAAAGGCGGGGCGGCTATGACAGTGGCAGTGGTGGACAGCGGGGCGGATTTCCATCATCCTGATTTGAAGGACCGCCTGCTTCCGGGACGGACCATCATCACCCAGTCCGATTATACGCCACCTGCTGACGGCATGGATGA